>NZ_PKGG01000454.1:0-1381 GCF_046480465.1 Arthrospira sp. PCC 8006 | reverse complement strand
TATTGTCTTGAATGGGGACATCCAAATTATAAGCATCAAAGAGACGCTCTATCCGAATTCGCTTGAGGTCAATAGACATTTAATTTACCAAATCACTTGAGGAATCATCTTGACGGTCATCCCCCCATTATAAACCCGTTGCCGTAAAGGCTGACCAATAACAAGCCTCGGCCAAGGGAGCGTCATCAAATAAACTCAAACGGTCTTCCACTGCTTCCACTTCCTCCTGGGTCGTCTTCTGCTTAGGTTCCCAGTCTATGCATTACTGAAATAATTATGTCATATCGTTATGTGCTTTTGGAATAGCTTTAAATCCAGCTTGCGTAAAATGTCGATCAAATGTCAACGCCATCTCAATTTTTCTGTCCTGCATTGCTATAAATGAGATACAATCGACCAAACCCCAGGTTTGATCTCGTCGGTTTTTATAGAGAGAAAATCCCCGCTCAAACAGTTCCGGCGTTAAACGCACGACTTCCACATTATCCGATTCAAAAAAATCTTCGATAATCTGGATTGCTTCCGCTTTATAGCGACGAGCTAAAGCATTGGAAACCTCAAGCATTACTGCATCAGTGATCACCCAAACTTGGTTATCATATTGACCGGCAATAGATATAGCCTCTTGATGATACTGATCTCGAATATTGACCAAGGCAATAATAAATGATGTATCCACAAATATTTTAATCGTCATCAATCTTTTTTTCTCCGTTGAGATATAGATCAATGTTGGCAGCGAAATCAACAGGTCCTTCAATTTTGACCTGCTTTAACTTTGAAAATAAAGTGTTATTGGTTTTGGGACGCGAAAATTCCTTGATAATTTCATAGAGTTCTGCCAGTTTATCTTCCTCTAGCTTGCTAATCTCTTCATCAATCAATTGCCTAATATTCATGGTGATTTCCGGGTTAACAATAGAGATTTTATTGGGGTTTCACACCTAAACAGAGATATTCCCACCTCGTTTTTTTTCTTTCTCGATGCAGAAGCCGTAAAAAAGCCCGACCAATCCGTTCATTTTCAGATGTGGGCATCATAGTTCGACCTCATCATGACTCAACTCTCCCCCATTATAATCCCGCCGCCGTAAACGCTGACCAATAATAGGCATTAGCAAAGGGGGGGTTATCATCAAATAAACTCAAACGGTCTTCCACTTCCTCCACTTCCTCCTCCGTCGCCTTCTGCTCATGTTTGAGCCAGTCCAGAATCTCCGCAGAAGATAACCCCCGTAACCAGGTTTGAGCCGCTTGCAGGGCAACTGTCACCGAGGGATAATCCGGTAAAATTTGATAGAGGCGCAGCGTCACCAGAGTCGCCGCCAGTTCATCCACATTCCAGAGACTGGCGACCACCGTTCGCGCTCCGGCGTAGAAA
>NZ_PKGG01000596.1:0-376 GCF_046480465.1 Arthrospira sp. PCC 8006 | reverse complement strand
CCCTGGACCCGGCCGGCACCGCCCACATCGAGGCGCTGATCACCGAACTGAAACAGCGCACCACCATCCTGCTGGTCACCCACAACCTGCAGCAGGCCGGCCGCGTGTCCCGCTTCGCCGCCTTCATGTACCGTGGGGAGGTGGTCGAGTACGGCGAGACGGAGCGGTTGTTCACCCGTCCGGCACGGACGCGGACCGAGAACTTCATCACCGGCCGTTTCGGCTGAACCAGGCACGCCCATGCACCACCCCATCGCCCACACCCTGAAGAAGTTCGACGAGGAGCTGGCCACGCTGCGCGACCGGGTCCTGCAGATGGGCGGACTGGCCGAGGAACAGGTGCGCCGGGCGGTGCAGGCGCTGGAGCAGGGCGATC
>NZ_PKGG01000326.1:0-3960 GCF_046480465.1 Arthrospira sp. PCC 8006 | reverse complement strand
GCAACGTCTATTGGTGAAATCATATTATGCCCGACTCTTAGCAGTGCGGCTGTAGGGGCGGGTTCCACGGTCAGCCATGCTTCCCAACAGTCAGCTTAATAAACCCGCCCCCCAGGCGGGTCAAGGCAAGAAAACTGCCGGAGTTGATGGAATGAGAGCAATCTCCCCAAGACAAAGGTTTGAGCTTGTTAAGAACATTAAGGGAAAACTCAAAACAAAACCGCTACGATGGGTGTGGATTCCAAAACCCGGTAGGGATGAGAAAAGCGGGAATGGGAATACCCACAATCCCAGATAGAGCTAGGCAAGCCTTGGTTAAATCGGCACTCGAACCTGAATGGGAATCGAGATTTGAAAACACAAGCTATGGGTTCCGACCCGGACGGTCAGCCCAAGATGCAATAGCCAGGATTTACCTGAGTATCAACAAAGGTGAATATTTCGTGCTAGATGCAGGTGCGAGACGTTCGGGTATGAAATAGGGCTGAAATGCCCGAAATAACTACCCGGTGAGGATTCCAGCTCCGAATCTGGATATAAGGAGACCTCTCCTGAGCATCCTCATAACTGATTATATGTCCCGACGCTTAGGTAACTAAGCAAGGCAGGGAACTCAAGGTCATAAACGAACTGAGAAATCAGGGAGTAGAGAGTAACGGCGATAGCCACCCCCAGTTTTGGAAATCATAACTCCAGGATAGAAGCGGGGAACGGAAGGCGTGAGGTAGAACCTACCACCAAGACGCGACCACTGCCAACCATCTATGATTAGGAAGACCGAATGTCCGACTTGAACCATCGTAAAGCACGAGCAGCGAAATAGGTTGACACGCTGCGCCCAAAAGGGCAAGGGGAAAAGTGGGGGATTCTGCATTCTACCCACACAGACCTTTAGAAGTACCCCGGTCGATAGGACAAATCTAACGATGGAATGCCCATATAATCGGAACGTTGTAACCCCTCTAATGCTCTGCCTATAAACAAGTGAGTAATGCTATTCACAAGGCAGTAGTGAAAAATGTAAGCGCATGCTTAGAGGGTGAAGGATGTGACCAGAAGCTAAAGCCCAATTGTCATGGTGGGGATATGCCCAATTGTCACGGTGTGGATATAGATACTGCGGTCAGTAAGAGTATAATGGCGAGGACGAGTTTAAAGACTACGTGCTGCATATAGCTCTGAACATCGAAGTAAAAAGCAGGTCTGTTGATTCTGCTCCTTTGACAAAACAGGGTATCCACACCAGGAGCCGTATGAAGGGAAACTTTCACGTATGGTTCTGAATGGGAGGGGATGGTGGTGACTCCATTCTCGACCCCTAACATATAGCGTGCGAGACGTTTAGGAGTGAAATAGGGCTGCAATGCCTGAAATAACCTCCTAGTGGGACTTCCACCCCTTGGTGGAATATAAGGGATTCGCACCCCTGACCATCCCATAACTATCTATGTGTCTCAACATCTGGCTTCGACAACCAGATAAGGCAGAGAGACTCAAGGTCAAGACTGAGCGAAAAAAAAGAGGGAAGTTGTGAACCCCTTGAGTATAACGTAAGGTTGAGAGTAACGGCGGTAGCCACCCCCAATTTGAGGATTCACACTCAACGGGTTGAAGCGGGGAACGGAAGGCGTAATAGAGGAACCTACCTCTCACTCGAGCACTGCCAACCATCCATGATTAGGGAAACCGAATGTCCGGCTTGAACCATTGTAATGCGTCAGTAGCGAAATAGGTTGATACGCTGCGCTCAAAAGGGCGAGGGAAAAAAAGTAGGAGGCTGCTATAACTACCTACACAGACCTTTAAAAGTACCCCGGTGGATAGGACAAATCTAAAGATGGAATGCCCGCATAGATGGAACGTTTAAACCCCTCATTGGCTCTCAAGTGGCGGGATGTACCCGTGGAGTAGTGAAAAGTGTAAGCGTATGCCTTTAAGGGGAAAGGATGTGATTGAAAGCTAATGCCTAACTGTAATGGTTAGGATATGCCCACTAATCACGGTGTGGATATAGAGACCGCGATAAGTAAGAGTTTAATGGCAGCGAGTTGAAAGACTAACGCAAGCATATAGCTTTGAAAGTTGAGGTCATAAAGCAGGGGGTTGTAACCCTGTTCCCAGTGACAAAAGGGGTATCTACATCAGGAGCCGTGTGCTGGGAAACTCGCGAGCACGGTTTGGAATGGGAGGGGTAGGCTGTGAAGTTTATCTCGACCCCTAACAAAATGCTCTTACCGTGAACCATGATTACCTACTGTCCAAAACTCATTGTCCAAGTAGCCTAAAAAGAGACCTGAAACAATGGCTCAAAGCAGGTGTGCTAGATAACGGTGTATTTGAGGATACAGAAGCAGGGACACCCCAGGGAGGGGTAATAAGTCCAATACTCGCTAACATCGCACTGTTGGGGATGATTAGGTTAATTGAAAAACTGTACCCTAAGAAAACAGACAATCGCCCGTATGCGAATGTCATAAGATACGCCGATGATTTTGTGGTCATCTCAAAAGACCTAAGAATCATTGAACAGTGCCAAACTGCAATCACCGAATGGCTTAAACCTGTAGGCTTAGAAATAAAACCTGAAAAAACTCGAATCTGTCACACGCTCAAACCTATTGAGTATGATGATAAAACAGAGAAACCAGGGTTCGACTTTCTAGGATTCAATATCAGGCAATATCCAGTAGGAAAATATAAATCTGGAAAAACAGGGGGACCTAAGAGCCGATTAATCGGACATAAAACCCACATAAAACCCAGCCAAAAAGCAGTTGCCCATACAGAAGTGATTAAAGGTGTAATATAACAACATAAAACAGCACCTCAGTCAGCCCTGATTAGCAGACTAAACCCGATTATCCGAGGATGGTGAAACTATTATTCAGCGGTAGTCTCAACCGAGACATTCAACAAACTAGACAACATAGTTTGGCAAATGATACGGGCATGGACAGTGTCAAGATGCGGAAAGGCAAGCCATGAAAAGCTAAGGAATTACTTCAGAAATGGAACAGTTAAACTTAGCAATGGGAAAGAAAGACACGAAAATTGGATGTTCCAAACCAAAGATGGGTTACATCTATTCAAACACAACTGGACTCCAATTGTCAGACATACCTTAATACGCCCTGACGCAACACCATACGACGGAAATTGGACCTACTGGGCAACCAGGAAGGGACGAGCAATCGATACGCCAAATAGGGTAGCAAAACTACTCAAAAAGCAAAAAGGTAGATGTACCTGGTGTGGGCAATACTTTACCCCATCAGACTTAATTGAAGTAGACCACGTTGTACCTAGAAGCCAAGGCGGAAAGGATGAATACAAGAATCTTCAAATATTACATCGCCACACCCGCGACAATAAAACAGCTCTTGATGAAAGAGATGTTGCTGTACTCTTAACAAAGAGACGGTCAAACTAGGAGCCGTATGAGGTGAAAGTCTCATGTACGGTTCTGCTGCTGAATGGGAGGGGTAGACCGTGAGGTCTATCTCGACCCCTAATCAATTAAATATCAGTATACATATTAGTATCCGCCGCATCTTGAAGCTGTGGCACAAACTCCGTCCCCTTTAGCTTCATCCCCATTTCCAACAGTATTTCTGCCATATCATGTTTAGAAACTTTGTCATTTCCCCTCATCGACAAACGTTGATAAAGTTGTTAAAATACCTCACTTGTTAAATTCCTAAAGTCTTCTTGCCACCTATCTCTAGTTTGCTAGTTTGGTTGAATTCATCACGGAGCAGGTTAGTTTGAGTATCCAGAGATTGATCCAAAGATTCAATACTGTTAGAAAACTTACGATTGATTCTCTCAAGATGCTGTCGCAGTTCCGGGGCTTCTTCTTTACTCTCTGTACTTAGAGATTTAAACTTTTTATCAAAGGCTTCGTTAGTCGCCCTAATGTCAGTCGAAAAAACACTTTTTAGCTGTTGTGCATAATCATGA
>NZ_PKGG01000669.1:0-247 GCF_046480465.1 Arthrospira sp. PCC 8006 | reverse complement strand
TGCCGGCATCAAGGGGCTGGAACGCGCGGCCTGGCCGGACCGGCTGAAGGAGTGCGATTTTCTGATCTTCACCTGCGCGCTGACCCCGCGCAACCACCACATGCTGAATGCCGCGGCACTGGCGCGCTACAAGCCGGGGGTGCGGGTGGTCAATGTCGCGCGCGGGCCGCTGATCGACGAGGCGGCCCTGGTGGCTGCGCTGCACAGCCGGCAGGTACATTCGGTGGCGCTTGATGTGTTCGAGCAC
>NZ_PKGG01000517.1:0-617 GCF_046480465.1 Arthrospira sp. PCC 8006 | reverse complement strand
GTAGTGAAAAATTAAATAAGTCTCTTGTCGATAACAAATATTATCAAGAGTTATTTGCCAGAGGTTATATTATTTCAAATAAACGAATAACTACGGTTCCTGTTCACTGGAAAAAATCTCGATTTTGTGATATTTACTTCGCTTATGATCCACGTCTTAATTGTCACTTAGCTCGGGAGACAGATGTAGCGGTTATGTGCTTAGGATTAATCTGTGATGTCCGCTTTCCTAAGCAGACAACGGATGAGTGTGTCTCTTTTCTAGCTGAGTCCTTAGCTTCATCAGAATCAATATTCTATGACCGCTTGAGTTATGCGTGCGGTCGGTTTGTAATTGCAGCTTATCAGCCGGAAGTTGGTCTTTTCATCTTAACCGATGCAACGGGTATGAAGTCGGCATTTTACTACAATCAAGAAGCCAAAATTGTAGGTTCACACGCACAACTGGTAGCTGAAAATGCCCAGAATACCGAACGTCGTACTCCGATTCCTTTTAAAAAGGGCTATCCCGGAATACAAACCCCATTCCACAATATATTTTTATTAACACCCAATACCCAGCTCAATTTTGATAATTTTTCCATCAGGCGATTTTTCCCTGTATCACCATTGATTTCA
>NZ_PKGG01000174.1:0-11465 GCF_046480465.1 Arthrospira sp. PCC 8006 | reverse complement strand
GAGGGTGGGTTTTTTCATCTTCTTGTTGTGAGACGAGKMAGCAGCAGAACCTATGAGGGCGGGTTTTTTCATCTTCTGGTTGGGAGACGAGGAAGCAGCAGAACCTATGAGGGCGGGTTTTTTCATCTTCTGCTTGGGAGACGAGAAAGGAGCAGAACCCGCCCCTACAATTATTAATTATTCATCAACATTAGACTGATATAATTTAAGGAGGATTTCCTGATGATATTCTCGGGTAATTGGATAAAAGTAGGTAAGGATAATTCCCACGATAGATAATATCATAGGCAGAGGTCCGATCGCCAATCTAATTGCCAATAATACGGATTCCGGTTGAGTTGGTGTAGGTTGACCGGCTACGGATTCAATAAAACCTGCCCAATCTAAAGTTTGACCTACCATAAAAATCCCTAAAGCCAAACCAATTTTTTGTAGGAGAACCATAAAAGAATAGAAAATTCCCTCCCGTCGCTGTCCGGTTTTGAGTTCATCATAATCAATAACATCGGTAATCATAGACCAGGGAATCAGATAAGCGGTAGATACTCCTAAACCGGCAATAAAACAGAGAAAATACATCAAAAATAACTGTCCTGGCTGTAGAAAGAATAAAGATAATTGAGCAATTATCCAAAATCCCATGCCGCTGATATATACAATCCTTCTGCCGTATTTTGCGCTGATTTTACTCCACATAAATAAGGTCAATAAAGCTGTGCCCTGGACGACGATCGCCACTTGAGTAAAAGCCACTTCGGGAAGTTCCATACAATACACGACAAAATATTGGAGAATTGCTGCAGTCAGTTGTACCGCCAACCAAGAACATAAATAAATCCCAATTACAAACAAAAAAGGACGGGTACTAAAAGCAATTTTCACCTGTTCGGAGAGGGGTAAAGATGTGGGTGCATCAACTTCTCCGGTGGCGGCTTGTACCTGGGCGACGCGATCGCGAGTTCCCCAAACACATAAAAAAATGGGTGGGACTGCCATAATACTACAGACCAAACCCAAAATCATATATCTGGTAGCTAGGTCTTCAATAGCAGCAAAAATAATAAATGCTATAACTAGGGACAAGATGCTACCACCAATGGAAAAAGAGAAGCGAAACCCATTGAGGGTAGTACGTTCGTTGTAGTCGCGAGTTAATTCAGGGGTGAGGGTAGCATAGGGAAGATTAACGGCTGTGTAAGCGGTATGAAAGCCGATCGCAATAATTACATAATACCAAAATAGAGTCTGGGTATTGGTACTAGGTACGATCCACATTAAAAAGAAAAATATGCCAAAGGGAACTGCGGCAAAAATCATCCAGGGATAGCGCCGCCCCCAGGGATGCTTAGTGCGATCGCTTAAAACCCCGATAATTGGGTCATTAACGGCATCCCAAATTTTACCGACCATGGGTACACTCGCCGCCAGTCCGGCTGGTAGTCCGGCGACAGTGGTTAGAAAAAACAACAGGAAAAAAGCGAAAATATTAGCAGTCATGGCTGTTCCCAGGTCTCCCACCCCAAAAGCTAATTTGGTGGAAAAGTTCATTTTGGGAATAGTAGGACTAGCAGAAGATGACTCAAAGGAGGAAGAATGACTCATAAATTTTAGTCCCAAGAGGTTCCAGGATAGACAAAGGATCGCGATATCCTAAAAACATAACTGATCTGTTTGCAGTAATCCAATGAGGAGTCAATTATGGCCAGCTTAGGCGATCGCTTTAAGAAAATGATGGGTAAGACCCGCTTTGTAGTCTGTCGGCTATTCCTACACCTAGGCGGCGCTGAGGTTGCGCCATTACTAGGTGTTCTTAACCAAGTCACCCGCGAAGCGATAGACCATGATGGAGATCTGGAAATCATGGGGTCGGGACTTGTCGAAGTCTGTCAAAGCCTTCTCCAGTACAATAGTTATTGGCAGTCCGCTGGTAATGAAGGAGATGTGATCTGGGATGAAGAAGAAGCCGGGGACTATGTGAATGAGTTATTCACGGACTCTGCTCAAAGGTATCTCAGTCAACCGGACTTGAACCAAGAAGAAATCGCTCCAGATGAACCGCTGTCCCTACCTATCACCTATAACTTGGTTGTAATAGTTACAATAGGTTGTGAGGGGGAAGTTCCTGACCTCGAAACTGACCTAGCCAATTTTGAAGCCATGGAAGCTGGACTAAAAAGCATCATCAACCTCCACTACCAAGGGAGTTTACGCGCGATCCAAATTCATTTTTCCCCGGCGCGGTTGGGTGATGTACTCACGGAAGACCAGCTTTTACAAAACTTTCCCGAACTCGTACCCCTATAAAGGGTGCAGAGAAATTTCCTAAGTTAACTTTAGCTAAAATTATGTTACCCAAAAAAGTAATCACGGTTTTAATGGTATTTGCACTCTGTTGGACAACTGTGGCTTGTGGGTCTTCCTCACAGACAACCACTCAACAAACGGTCCGCAGTTCAGCATCAGCGGCTAACCGACTGGCTGATGGCAAATATCCCGTTCAACAAGCGCAATATGATGATGGTACTGGAGAGTATCGCTTAATGCTGCTCAACGCCAGACCGCCAGTATTTCAGACCTCTGAGTTGCAAATGGCGCGTTTGACGGATGAACAAATTAAGGCTGGTGAAAAAAGTCATCTGTTGATCGAAAATAATCAGCCGGTTTTTTACCTGACGGAAGATTTCCAGATTGAATATGTCCACAATGTGACTGAAACGCGCACTGATCCTCAAACTGGTCAGACTCAAACTGTGGTGGTGCGCCGAGAGTCTAATTTCTGGACTCCTTTTGCGGCTTCGTTTGTGGGTAGTGCGATCGCCACTAGCCTATTTTCCCCCCGCTACTATGTTCCTCCCGCCTATCAATCGGGTAGTTCATTAGTTGGCTATGGCGGTTCTGGTAACAGCTATAACCAGGCGGTGAGTCAATATCGCACGAGGTACAATGAACCTCCCGCTGCTGTTAGAAATCGGCAAACTTTCCGCACCACTGGAACCGCTCGCAGTTCTTCCCCTGGTTCTACTACTGGCCAAACTAACCCCAATGCTAATCGCTCAACGGGTTCTGGCGCGGGAACTAGCAATCTGCGTCAGTCTCAGCAGGCTCGTCCTCAAAGACAACGTACACCTAGTTTTGGTAGTGGTAGTAGAAGCCCCAGCCGTTCCGGTTCCTCTGGAAGACGGCGACGTTAATTGACATGATCTGAGCTAGGGGGTGGGTTCGACAGCTCCTCTCCCTGTTCAAGTATTTTGCCCAGGGGACACCCCTGGCGGCTTACTGTTTAAAAACTTATTATTGTTTGATAAGAATATGGCTTATGATCTGAGATAGCAAAGTGCGCGGAAAAGCGGAAAATAGGTGAGAGGATTACAACTGATGATTGTTACCTCTTACCTATTCAAAGGTTGCATCAGATGTTAAACGCGCCCTTAAAGCCTTAGTCTGATTGAGTAGAGAGGTGCAGTGAAAATGACCCCAGAACCATCTGTACAATCTGAGTTGACAGGTAAACATCTAAACACCATTAATGAATGCCAACAACTTCAAGAATTAATGGCCGGGATGTCTGGGGTTTTTTATCAATATATATTGGCGGCTGATGGCAGCGAAAAATATAGTTATATTATTGGCAATTTCCTAGATGTTTATGGAGTAGAATTAGATAATTTTACCATCGATTCTGACCATATTTTCGGCTTAAAAAAAAAGGGCGATCGCCAAAATTTTTATAAATCTATTTATGATTGTGCAGCCCATTTAAAATCTTGGTCTAGGCAGTGGCAATATACTACACCAAATGGTGAAGTTAAATGGCTATATTCCAGCGCTAAACCGGAGAGACAACCTAATCACGATCTGGTCTTGAATGGCTTTATTTTTGATACGGAAATGCCTGGGGACTATCATGGTTTAAATAAACCTACCAAATTGCCAGCTATTATTACCTCTAAATTTACTCATCTTTGGAATTTTAGACAGTACAGGTTACTGGCTTCTCTGCAAAAACGTTTGACTGAATGGTGGCATCATAGAAATCAAATCGATCGCCTATTTAACCATACTGTTGATCTGGTAGTAATTCTGAATCTGGACGGTAACTTTAAATTTCTCAATTCCGCCTGGACAATTAGCTTGGGTTATGATTTTAATGAACTGATAAATAGTTCTTTTATGAATTTGGTATATGAGTCAGACCAGACTATAACTTTTTATGAATTTCATGCTATCCATTATGGAAAAAATCGTCAGTTTGAAAATAGACTTTTATCTAAAGATGGGTCCTATAAATGGTGGTCTTGGACTTTTGTGCCGGTGTTTGAGTCGGGAGCTATTTATGGAGTGGGTCGAGATATTACAGAACCAAAGGCGATCGCTGATAATTTCAAGGCTGTTGAAGATAAGTTACGAAGGATTATCGATTTTACCTATGATTGGGAATATTGGATTAATCCTCAACAGGAAATTGTATATATTTCTCCCTCCTGTGAACGCATAACTGGCTACTCGGTCAAGGAGTTTATGCAAGACCCTAGCCTATTGGCAAAAATTATTCATCCTGAAGATCGCGATCGCATAATTCCTTATTTATATGAAAATGTCTGCGATCGTAATAACCAGGAAATAGATTTTCGTATTATTACCCGCGATCAACAAGTGCGTTGGATTGGTCATAACTATCAGCCTATCTATGATGCAGCCGGACAGTATCAGGGAAAACGGGTTAGTAACCGAGATATTACTCAACGTAAACAGAAAGAAACTGAAGCCTTGCGAGTAGCTGAAAACCTGGAAATGGCGCAGCGTATTGCTCATATAGGTAATTGGGAATATGATGTTGTTACTCAAAAAATTACTTGTTCTGATGAATTTTTGCAGATTTTGGGTTTGGTCAAAGACCAAGATTGTTTAACCTTTGAGGAATTACTAAAACTTATTCATCCTGACGATCGTGACAATTGGCTAAACCAAGTTGAGAGAGCTTTAGCTACCGGAAAATCCTACGAAATTGACCACCGTATTGTTAGACCTGATGGCATTCGTTATATTCAAGGTCGCGGGGAGGCGGTTCGTAACCAAGTCGGACAGGTACTGCGCCTATTTGAAATTGCTATGGATATTACCGATCGCAAAAACTCTGAGCAAATTTTGCGCGATCGTGAGCAGTTCCTCTCTAGTATTTATGATGGAATTGAACAAGCAATTTTTGTCGTTGATGTTACCCAAGATGGAGACTTTCAGTTGGTGGGATGGAACCCCGCCTCCGAAAAAATTACTGGCATCAAATCTAGGGATATTATCGGTAAAAAACCCGAAGATATGTTTTTAGATGAATATGCTAAAGCTATCCGCTGTCACTATGAAACTTGTTGGCTGAAAAAGTCATCATTACAGTATGAGGAATATTTTAATTTTGGTCAAAATAAATTTTTTTTTCTCACTACTCTTAATCCTATTATAGACTATTCGGGAAGAGTTAACCGAATTATTGGCACAGCTTTTGATATTAGCAGCCTTAAAAAAACTGAGGAAAATTTAAGAATTTCCGAAGCACAACTGCGAGAACTAGCAGAAAGAGAAGCACTCGAAAATTGTCTATCTGGGTTGATTCGTAACTCCCTGGATACAGATACTATTTTGGCAACTGCTGTCGCTGAAATTAGGCGTGTATTAAATATAGATCGCACCTATTTTGTCTGGTATAGAAGCGACTTAGATACCCCTGAATGGGAAGTTCGCAAAGAAGCCAAAATTGACTCTCTCACGAGTATTTATGAACTTTACCCCGGCGATGCTTTGCGTCCAGTTAGCCAATATATCCTATCTGGAGAAATGATGCGAATTGATGATATTGCCACCTGTCCGACTCCCACTATTCGCAATTTCTTTTTGGTGTTAGAATGCCGTTCTGTTTTGATTTTACCCATTCAGATACAACAAGACACTAAAGGAGCTTTAGTCCTAGCACATTGTCAGGATATCCATAATTGGACTCATTCAGAAGTGGCGCTATTAGAGGCGATCGCTAATCAATTAGTCATTGCTCTGAACCAAGCAGAACTCTACGCCGCCACCCAGGAAGCCGCCAGAGTAGCACAAGCGCAAACTGAAACCCTAGAAGCTACATTAAACCAACTTCAACAAGCACAAGTTCAATTAGTGCAATCCGAAAAAATGTCTAGCCTAGGGCAAATGGTAGCAGGTTTGGCTCATGAAATCAACAACCCAGTCAGCTTTATTTACGGCAATATTACCCATGCTAAAGAATATACCAGAGATTTATTAGGACTAATTGAACTATATCAAAAGCATTGCCCCCAAGCACACCCGGAAATCACCGAAGAAATAGAAACTATTGATTTTCAATTTTTAATAGAAGATTGGCCGCGTCTATTTAAATCAATGACTTTGGGAGCAGATCGGATTCGAGATATTATTAAATCCCTGCGAACTTTTGCGAGGCTGGATGAATCGGAAGTTAAATATATTAACCTACATGAAAACCTCGACAGTACCTTGATGATTCTTGATAATCGTCTGAAAGAAAAACCATTACATCCCGCGATTCAAGTCCATAAACAATATGGAGATATTCCCCAGATTGAATGTTGTGCTGGACAGCTTAATCAGGTGTTTCTCAACCTAATCAATAATGCTATTGATGCTATTTGCGATCGCTACAAAAAACAGACCCTGGAACAAATTATCAACGAGCCAGGTATGATTTGGATCAGCATCATGCTAACCGAGCAAAAAACCGTCCAAATTCGCATTGCTGATAACGGTATTGGTATCAGTCCGGAAATCATCTCCAAAGTCTTTGACCCTTTCTACACCACCAAACCCGTGGGTTCAGGAACAGGTTTAGGACTATCCACCAGCTATCAAATTATCGTCGAAAAACACGGAGGAACCCTGCGTTGTGTTTCCCAAGAGTCTGTGGGAAGCGAGTTTGTTATTGAAATACCCCTAAAACTTCCCCAAAACTCTTCCTAAACTTCATGATCACTCCGACTTTGTAGGTTGGGTGAAACCAAGTGTAACCCAACCAGAGACTTTGTAGGTTGGGTGAAACCAAGTGTAACCCAACTAAAGACTTGGTAGAGACTTTGTAGGTTGGGTGAAACCAAGTGTAACCCAACCAGAGACTTTGTAGGTTGGGTGAAACCAAGTGTAACCCAACTAAAGACTTGGTAGACTTTGTAGGTTGGGTGAAACCAAGTGTAACCCAACCAGAGACTTGGTAGACTTTGTAGGTTGGGTGAAACCAAGTGTAACCCAACCAGAGACTTTGTAGGTTGGGTGAAACCAAGTGTAACCCAACCAGAGACTTTGTAGGTTGGGTGAAACCAAGTGTAACCCAACCAGAGACTTTGTAGGTTGGGTGAAACCAAGTGTAACCCAACCAGAGACTTTGTAGGTTGGGTGAAACCAAGTGTAACCCAACCAGAGACTTTGTAGGTTGGGTGAAACCAAGTGTAACCCAACCAGAGACTTTGTAGGTTGGGTGAAACCAAGTGTAACCCAACTAAAGACTTTGTAGGTTGGGTGAAACCAAGTGTAACCCAACCAGAGACTTTGTAGGTTGGGTGAAACCAAGTGTAACCCAACCAGAGACTTTGTAGGTTGGGTGAAACCAAGTGTAACCCAACCAGAGACTTTGTAGACTTGGTAGGTTGGGTGAAACCAAGTGTAACCCAACCAGAGACTTTGTAGACTTTGTAGGTTGGGTGAAACCAAGTGTAACCCAACCAGAGACTTGGTAGACTTTGTAGGTTGGGTGAAACCAAGTGTAACCCAACCAGAGACTTTGTAGACTTGGTAGGTTGGGTGAAACCAAGTGTAACCCAACCAGAGACTTTGTAGACTTGGTAGGTTGGGTGAAACCAAGTGTAACCCAACCAGAGACTTTGTAGACTTTGTAGGTTGGGTGAAACCAAGTGTAACCCAACCAGAGACTTGGTAGACTTTGTAGGTTGGGTGAAACCAAGTGTAACCCAACTAAAGACTTGGTAGGTTGGGTGAAACCAAGTGTAACCCAACTAAAGACTTGGTAGGTTGGGTGAAACCAAGTGTAACCCAACTAAAGACTTGGTAGAGACTTGGTAGGTTGGGTGAAACCAAGTGTAACCCAACTAAAGACTTGGTAGGTTGGGTGAAACCAAGTGTAACCCAACTAAAGACTTGGTAGAGACTTTGTAGGTTGGGTGAAACCAAGTGTAACCCAACTAAAGACTTGGTAGAGACTTTGTAGGTTGGGTGAAACCAAGTGTAACCCAACTAAAGACTTGGTAGAGACTTTGTAGGTTGGGTGAAACCAAGTGTAACCCAACCAGAGACTTTGTAGGTTGGGTGAAACCAAGTGTAACCCAACCAGAGTCAGCAAAGCGATCGGCTAAATTCCCCAAAAAATAGCAGCAGATTATCTATCACCATCGATCAACTCTGCTGCTACCCCCCAAATTAATTAATCAGTGGTGACAATTGCAACCCTTATGACCGCAACCATCCCCATTAGGATGGCCATTAGCACAGGCTTCGCTACAGTAATATTGGCCATTTTTGGCGATCGCTTTTGTCGTATCCACAATACACAGACAGGACTCGCAGGCGCATTTCATTTGAGTTACCGTGGTCATCAGAACTTCTCCTCAAGATATAATAGACTTATGCTTGAACAAGCTTTCATAGTAACTACTATAACATTTGAACATACTTTCAGATATATGTATCTGGAAGTTTAATAATTTCTTTAGAATTGAGATTAATCCCCCACAGTCAAACCCCCACATCACAATATGTCTGACACCCTTGATAGCAATCCCCATCACCACGACCACCAGCCCCTCGCCCCAGAGCAAATTTTGAGCAGGGAAAAGGCCCAACGGATGGCAGAATTTTTTAGTACCCTAGGAGACCCCAACCGCTGGCGTATCTTGTCAGCACTAGCCCTGAAAGAAATGCGTGTGCGAGACCTAGCCGCCGCCGTTGACATGACCGAATCCGCCGTATCCCACCAACTGAGAATTCTGAGGACCATGCGCTTTGTCAGTTATCAGAAAAGGGGACGCAATGTAGTCTATGGTCTCAAAGACCATCATATTTTCAACCTTTATCGGGATATATCCGAACATCTCGATGAACCCGAAGATCACCCGTGAAAATCAACCGCCAATTCTGTTTCCGGAGGACCACAAATTTATAAAACAGCAACTCTACCATACAAGCGAAAAATATGCAATAACTTTCACAAAAAGCCAGCAATTCTCATTATGGAAATTTTGCCCCAGCTTATTGAGAATCATCTCAAGAGCGATTCTTGAAAGCCCCATTCTTTCGTTCAAGATTGGGCATCATCGGGCATCTTGGACAGGATGCGGGTCAAAATGAGAATTGCTGACAAAAAGCCATCCTCGGCTACCTTAAAGAATGGGGCTTTGTACCCCATTTTTTGATAAAATGGCTAGGAGTGTGACAGGTTCGGGAATATAAACTCCACCTCTGGCTAGGAGTGTGGGAGTAATTGGTCTGAACAATTTAGCAATTTTGCTTTAAAAATCGCCGAAACTGATCAATCTGTCACAGTTTTTGGGTGAACAGCTCAGTATTGTTAAGGGAGAAATAACGAATGTACAGTCCAACTGGAACTGGTGTTGCTATGAGGACAGGAGCGGCGGGCCGTATCTTTGTCTTTGAAGTCGAAGGGATGCGTCAGGGACAGAACACTGACAACTTTAACTATCCCATTCGTCGCAGTGGCACAGTCTACCTCACCGTTCCCTACGAACGCATGAACCAGGAGATGCGTCGCCTATCTAAAATGGGGGCCAAGATTGTCAATATCTACCCTGCTGGCGAAACCCCTCCGGTTCGGACTCAAGCGGCACCAGAAAATGGACAACAGAGCCAATCATCTGGAACCCAAACCCCTACTATGACTCAAGCGAAAGCCAAAACAGATATTCCTGTTAACATTTACAAGCCCAAAAATCCATATATCGGCAAATGCCTGTCTAACGAAGAGTTAGTTAGGGAAGGTGGAACCGGGACTGTTCGCCATTTGATTTTTGATATCAGTGGCGGCGACTTGCGCTATCTCGAAGGTCAGAGTATTGGTATTATTCCGCCAGGAACTGACAACAATGGCAAACCCCATAAACTCAGGCTGTATTCGATCGCCTCTACCCGTCATGGCGACCATGTAGATGATAAAACAGTTTCCCTATGTGTTCGTCAGTTGGAATATAAACACCCAGAAACCGGGGAAACCGTCTATGGAGTTTGCTCAACTTATCTGTGCAACCTGGAAGCTGGGGCTGATGTGGCTATTACTGGCCCGGTCGGTAAAGAAATGCTGCTCCCAGAGGATGAGGATGCCACTATCATTATGATGGCAACGGGTACGGGAATTGCGCCTTTCCGGGCATTCCTGTGGCGGATATTTAAGGAACAGCACGAAGATTACAAGTTCAAAGGCTTGGCTTGGCTGTTCTTTGGCATTCCTTACAGCCCCAACATCCTCTATCAACAGGAACTTGAAGAATTACAGCAACAGTTCCCTGAAAACTTCCGCCTGACATTAGCCATTAGTCGGGAACAACAAAACCCAGAAGGTGGCAAAATGTATATCCAGGATCGGATTAAGGAAAATGCTGATCAGTTATGGGAATTGATCCAAAAACCCAACACCCATACTTATATTTGCGGTCTCAAAGGTATGGAAGGCGGCATTGATGAGGGAATGTCGGCCGCAGCAGGTAAGTTTGATGTTGACTGGTCTGATTATCAGAAGCAACTCAAGAAAAAGCACCGTTGGCACGTTGAAACCTACTAGGACATCAACTTAACCATTTGACTGGCGGGCGTGGCTCTTGAGTCGCGCCCTTTTTGTGGCTGGATTGGACTGATTGGACTCTCGGCAATTATCATCAAAAAATCGCGATCGCTCCTCGAAACCTCAGAGACAAGGCAGCCCAGAGACAAGGCTTGCCTTGTGGGAATCTTAGTCAATCAGTTGATTTCCGCGTTTGTACTGCTGATAGGCTGCAAAGAATAGTCCCGCTAATGTCACCAGGATTAAGCCTAAGACGATCCCCGAAAGTAATGGTTCAATCACGTTGAAACTCCTTGATGTTAAGTTTTGATCTCCTTGGATTAATATCGCATATTCTGATACATTTACCCGACATTTATCTGGCTATAGCCATTAGGGGTCGAAAATAAAGTCGCCTTGATCTCCTCCCATTCAGCAGCAGAACCGTACATGAGACTTTCACCTCATACGGCTCCTAGTTTGACCGTGTTATGGTCGAAAGAGAAGTCACCTTCCCCAACTCCAATTGAAAACCGTGCTTGCAAGTTTCCCAGCACACGGCTCCTGATGTAGATACCCTATTTGTCAGTAGGAACAGGGCTACGACCCCCCGCTTTGTAACCTCAACTTTAGGAGCTATATACAAACTCGTAGT
>NZ_PKGG01000227.1:0-8162 GCF_046480465.1 Arthrospira sp. PCC 8006 | reverse complement strand
CTGATGTTAGGTTACATCTCGGAGCCTTCNGTTNCCCGCTTCAANCCTGGGGTNGTGNTTCCCAAAACTGGGGGTGGCTATCGCCGTTACTCTCAACGCCCTGAKTTCTCAGTTGGTTTATGACCTTGAGTCCCCTGCCTTGCTTAGATTTCTCCAAGCGTCGGGACATATAAACAGTTATGGGATGGTCAGGGGTGCGAATCCCTTATATTCCACCAAGGGGTGGAAGTCCCACTAGGAGGTTATTTCAGGTATTGCAGCCTTATTTGACTCCTAAACGTCTCGCACTCACTCTATTATATTATTGAATTTAACCCAGATTTCAATAAGCATCAAGGAGAATAATTATGTGTCTTAATGAAACCTCCCCAGCTACCATTCTAGCAGTGGATGATAGTCTAGTAATCCCAAAAATGGTGCGACAAACCCTATGGGAAAATTATCGAATTTTAGTAGCCAGCAATACCCTAGAAGCCTTGGGACAATTACATCATGATTCGATTGATTTAATGTTGTTAGATATTGCTATGCCGGGTGTAGATGGCTTATAATTATGTCGAATTATTAGGCGGACTCCCCATTTAGAAAAGTTAGCGATTATCATGTTAACTGCTAGGGATACTGTCTGCGATAAAATTGAAGGGCGTTTAGCCGGCGCTACTGAATATTTAACTAAACCTTTTGACCCAGAAAAACTACAAATAACTGTGCATAAAATTCTGACTGTAGCCGGACAAATGCAGTAGTTACATAGAGATACTTATCAATATATACTAAGTAATAAGTAGCCCCCAAAATGGGGGTTAAGGCGGGTTGATTAATATGGTAGGTGGTCAATGCAATTAACAGCTTTAGCCTCCCCCCATCATATCATTATCCAGAGCCAAACTCCGGGAATTGGGTATCGATCGAGAAACCCTCTGATAATTGTGAGCGAAAGTTCCTCTCCCTCTCTGGGATTCACATTGAGGGCGAGGGCTTATTCCACAACTGTTCTAGGGTCACTATATAATAGGTGAATATTGATTCATCCGGGTACTGAATGATGGTTCAAACTCCTATCCCCGCTGATATCCTCTACCCCGACTCTGATGGTAAACCCATGGCGGAAAATACCCTCCAATATCGCTGGATTGTGCGCCTAGTCAGCAACCTTAAACAACTCCTGAAGTCACAAGTGGCTTTTGTGGCGGGGGATTTACTCTGGTATCCCGTCCAGGTGGAACGCCCCCCCGCCCCCCGACAAGCACCGGATGCTATGGTGGTCTTGGGTCGTCGTGATGGCGATCGCGGTAGTTATAAACAGTGGGAAGAAGAAAACATCCCGCCACAAGTGGTGTTTGAAATCTTCTCCCCCAGTAACACCATGAGCGAAATAGCCGCCAAACAACAATTTTATCAACAGTATGGCGTGCTGGAGATGTATTTTTATAATCCCCAATCCCATGATTTTTGGGGTTTTCAACGGACTACAGCACCAGAGAATTTTGTCTTAATTAGACCCCTACAATTGCCCTGGACTTCTCCACTGTTGAACATTCGCTTTGAACTGTTTGATGATGGTTTAGCTGTCTATCATCCTAATGGGGAATTGTTCAAAGAACCGGGAGATTTGTTTGATGAACGCGATCGCGCCTTTGCTAAACTGCGGGAAATGGGTATCGATCCAGAAACCCTCTGATCGCGAATACTTGATATTTGTCGGGACAATAAACCCGGTTCCTCAGATAAACCGGGTTTCTGAGTCAGGGGGATGAAAAGAAACCGGGTTTCTCAGATCCTGACCAATTAAGTAGTGTATTCTGCATTGATTTTTACATAATCATAGCTAAGGTCGCATCCCCAAGCCTTACTACTTCCTGGCTCATCACCAATTTTAACCTTGATTAACACCGTGTCTTCCTCAAGATAAGCGGCAGTTTTCGCCCGTTTTAAATAATTACTGGCTGCGGCTTCATCAAAAGCTAAAGGCTGACCATTTTTCATCAGTTGAAACTCACCCAAGGAAATCTCTAACTTATCCTGGTCAAAACGAACCCCAGCCCGTCCGGCGGCGGCGGCAATTCTTCCCCAATTAGGGTCACAACCGAAAATCGCTGCCTTTAATAAAGAAGACCCAACAATAGTTTTAGCAACCATAGCCGCTGCTGCTTCTGTGGGTGCGCCAGTTACCTGCACTTCAATTAAACAGGTGGCCCCTTCTCCGTCTCTGGCGATCGCCTTAGCTAAATGTTCACAAACCGCTGTCAGCATCGCTTCTAATTTATCAGCATCAGGTCCGGGTCCAGTAATTGCCGGAGTGCGGGACTGACCATTAGCTAAAGCAATCAGCGTGTCGTTGGTGCTAGTATCCCCATCAACTGTAATTTGATTAAAACTACGATTGGCAGCCCTAGTCAGCATTTCTTGCCACAGAGGAGGAGAAACCGCAGCATCACAGGTGACAAAAGCCAGCATTGTTGCCATATTAGGATGAATCATCCCCGAACCTTTGGCAATGCCACCAATCCGCACCGGGCGATCGCCAAATTGAGTTTCTAAAGCAATGGATTTCATCACCAAATCCGTCGTCATAATTGCCCCGGCTGCCGCTGTCCCCCCGTTTTCGGAAACCTCAGACACTAATTGGGGAATGGCTGCTATGAGTTCCTCCATTTTAATCCGTTTACCGATGACTCCGGTGGAAGCTAGTAAAATCGAATCTGGATCAATATTTAACGCCGCCGCCAAGGCTTTCGCACTATCTTGGGCATCTTCCCACCCCTGCTGTCCTGTCCCGGCGTTGGCTTGACCGGAATTACATAAAATCGCCCGCGCACTGGGTTTCGCTTCTAACTTTTGCCGACAATAATCTACACAGGCGGCGCGCACTTGGGATGTCGTAAATACCCCCGCTGCGATCGCCTCTACATATGATATAATCAACGCTAAGTCTGGCGCTCCAGAAGGTTTGAGCCCGGCGGTGATTCCACTGGCTTTATATCCCTTGGGTGCGGTGATGCCACCATCAATCTTTTGCCACTCTGACATAGGTTTCGCCTTCTAGCATCTACTCTTGAGCAGAAGGCATTATACCAAGTTTTAATTGAAAATCCCCACCCAGCTGGATTGCCACAGTGGGGATTTGCACAAACAAATTCATGGATAATTAACTATCCCCCACCTGAAGACGGCTAGGTGGGGGTGGGGACAAAGATTTTTCAATTTTTCGTGGTGTTGAAATTTTAACTCATCGAAGCTGGGGAGCGATCGTAGTTATCCCGTGAGTCGGAATGGGGTTTGCCTTGAATCGTGCTATAATAATCCCCAACATCGATACCTACTTCCTGCGCCGAACGGTTGAGCATAGATTGCTGACGGTTCTTGATGTTATGATGATGACGCATCATTAGCGCCCTGGCTTCATCTTGAGTACACATGGTTTTGGTCTCCCGCTAATTGATATTTATTAAGTCAGATTGAAATGAGGAATTTAAAAAGGGTTGCAGTCCTTTAACTCATTGATGAGGAACTGCGATCGTAACTCATACTTGAATTGGAGTTAGGTTTCCCTTGGATGGTGCTATAATAATCGCCCACATCGTCGATACCTACTTCTTGAGCCGAACGGTTGAGCATAGATTGCTGACGGTTCTTGATATTTTGGTGATGACCCATCATTAACGCCCGTGCTTGGTCTTGAGTACCCATGATTTTTGTCTCCTAGTATATGGAATTAACTGATTTAAAAAGGGTTGAAGTGCTTTAACTCATTGATGAGGAACTGCGATCGTAACTCATACTTGAATTGGAGTTAGGTTTCCCTTGGATGGTGCTGTAGTAGTCACTCACATCTTCCATACCTACTTCCTGAGCCGAACGGTTGAGCATAGATTGCTGACGGTTCTTGATATTTTGGTGATGACCCATCATTAACGCCCGTGCTTGGTCCTGAGTACCCATGTTTTTTGTCTCCTAGTGATTTGAGTGGGTTTTTTCCCCCACGCTTACTACTATACTATAAAATTCTGTAGTCTATTTTACAGAATACCAGAAGTTTACAAAATTTAACATTAGTTTCGGGCTAAATTAGCGATCGCATTGTGACAAAAAAGCCCCAGCCCGGTTAGTGGCTAGGGTTGAACGGATGATAGGAGAGTTGGGTCGGGGGCAGGGGAGAGCCTACATCACAGGTCGATAGACCCGATAGTTAATGTTGGGGAAGATATTATCGAGAGTTTCCACCTTTTGGAGCCATCCCGCATCAATTTTACCCACCTTGATATCCTCATAAATCTTGTTAAAGCGCATCAGATGGGATTTAGTGCGGCGCACAGCATAGGGAACCATAGTCCCAGAACTGATAATAAAAGCCCAGTCAGAGGATTGAGCCAGCAGCAATTCCCGCGCCGCCTGATTGAGAGCGCGCAGTTCCAACTCATTAAGAGCCTCTCGACAAGCCAGGGAAATCATGCGCTCTGTGGCTTTATGTAAATGGGGATATATCCAGGAGTTAGTATGGTTAAGCCAATATTCATGAAATCCCTTATAACCCCAACTAGACTGAGCCGGACGAGAGACTTGCTGGGTGGGGTAAGTCTGTAAATAATCAGCTAGATGGGTCATCGCGTAAACATCTTGATCAAACCAAGTCTTGCGGAACAGAAGATCTAGGAACCAAGGACCTTCATACCACCAGTGTCCGAAAAGTTCCGCATCATAGGGAGAGACAATAATGGGGGGGCGCTGCATAATCCCCTGTAGGTGTTCAACCTGGCGCTCTCGGTTAAACATAAAATTAGCGGCGTGTTCGGCGACTTTCTGTTTAGCCCAATAGGGGTCGTAGAGTTCTTTATCCGCTAGTCCTAAGTCGCGCCCAGTAATTTTGTGATATTTGATGCCCGTATTTTTCCGTTGACCGTTGGGCATGATATAGGGTTTAATATATTCATATTCAGCTTCCCAACCTAAATCTTTATAAAACTCTCTATATTCGGGAGAGCCGGGATATCCCACCTGGGAAGACCAGACCTGCTGGGATGATTCATGGTCGCGAGCAAAAACGGCGACTCCGGTTTCCGTAAAGATGGGGGCATAAGTGCCAAATCGGGGACGGGGTTGGGCGTATAGTACCCCGTGACCATCGGTGAGAAAGTAGCGTAAGCCACAGTCGGCGACAATCCTTTCCAAGCCATTATAATAGGCGCATTCTGG
This sequence comes from Arthrospira sp. PCC 8006, assembly GCF_046480465.1. NCBI lineage: Bacteria > Bacillati > Cyanobacteriota > Cyanophyceae > Oscillatoriales > Microcoleaceae > Arthrospira > Arthrospira sp. PCC 8006. The sequence continues at coordinate 2,969 of NZ_PKGG01000227.1, read as the reverse complement.
CAGCCAGATACCTCTGGGGGGGCGACCAAAGTTTTCTTCGTAGTGTTCGCAGGCGACTTGGATTTGGGCGTGTACCGCTTGGGGGTACATTTTCATCAGGGGTAGATAGCCGTGGGTGGCTCCACAGGTGATAATCTCTAGGTTGTTACTGTCTTGGAATTGCTTAAAGGCTGTAACTAAATCCCCGCTATATCTTTCCCAGAGGGTACGGGCTTGGGCAAATTCTTCAATATAATGTTTGGCTAGATAAACTAGATGGTCGTTATGTTGGTTGTGATCAACTTCTTTCTCGACCAATTCCTGGAGTTTGGCTAGGTGTTGGTCGTAGCGTTCTTGCAAAAGCGGATCGCGGAGCATGGACACCAGAGGAGGGGTCAGGCTGATGGTCATTTTGAATTCAATGCCATCACGTTTGAGTCCTTCAAACATTTGGATCAGAGGAATGTAGGTTTCGGTAATGGCTTCAAACAGCCACTCTTCCTCTAATACATAGTCACTTTCGGGATGCCGGACAAAGGGTAGGTGAGCATGGAGTACCAGGGCGAGATAGCCAATAGACATAATGATTTAGGGCAAATTAAGGATTTATAGGGAGTTAGGGTCCCGGTGGATTCACAATATGTTAAGATTTTAAATCACTATGGTAATCACAGGACAATGTTAATTGTAGCGAAATTGGTCGGGGGCGCTGTGATGAAATTGGCGATTTGGAAGCGATCGCCTGATTTCTTGGGGTGTCACATTCCCGTAAATGTGTTTTCACCCATAACTAGGGGGAAATATGCCGTAAAGGTTGACCCTTCGCCGATTTCACTGGCCACGGTGATGGCTCCTCCCATTAACTCACAAAATCTTTTGCTGATTGATAGTCCTAACCCGGTTCCTTCGTAGCGGCGGGTGGTGGAGTTATCCGCTCGCTCGAAGGGCTCAAAGATTTTGGTCATCTGTTCTGTGGTCAAGCCAATTCCCGTATCGATGACCTCAAAAGCCACCCCACCTTGTAATTGGTGTTCGTCATTAACTAAGACTGATGAGGCTAAATTTTCCCGCAGGTAGGCCGAGATTTTGGTGTCAAGCTGACCTATATAAATCACATTTAAGTTGACCAAGCCATTTTCTGTGAATTTGGCGGCGTTACTCAGAAGGTTAAGCAATACTTGTTTGACTTTGATGCGATCGGCATACATTCCCTCAACATCAGGGGTACAGTTGACTTTAAGTTGGTTATGATTTTTTTGGAATAATGGCTGCCCAGTGCTTCGATTTCTTTGATTAAGGTGGCAATATTAAAGTTTTCTAAGCAAACCGTCATCATCCCTGATTCTAATTTGGAAATATCTAAAATATCTTGAATAATAGTTAACAGATGCAGTCCTGATGCTCGAATTTGATCCAGGTCGGGAATAAAATCTGTATAGCCTAAATCAAAAGCATCTTCTCGCAACAGTTCGCTATAACCAATAATCGCATTTAACGGTGTACGCAGTTCATGACTCATACTGGCTAGAAATTCACTTTTCGCATGGTTGGCGCTTTCGGCAGCATCTTTAGCTCGTTGTAATTCAATTTGAGCTAATTTACTTTCCGTAATATCACGGATTATTGCCAGGACTTCATTTTCACCACTTACCACAATTCGGGATTCAAAATGATGGCGTTTTTCCTCAAAAAACCATTCATATTCAAATACTTGTACTTCCTGAGTGATTAGGGCTTGATTGACATTTTTTAGATAAAGATTAGCCAAATTATTCGGCAATAAATCATAAATACTCTGGTGTATATAGTCCAAAATTGACTTGATTAATTCACCCCCCCTAGATGCTTTAAAGTCTAAAACAAGACCTTCTTTATTAAATCTCAGCATTAAATCGGGTATGGCATTAAGCAAAGCTCTATTTTTGGCTTCACTTTTTCTGCTTCCGCTCGCAATTCTAAGCTAGTAATTAGTTGCTCCTTACTTTCTACCAAATCTCGCAATTGCTTAGTCATTTTGTTAAAAGAATCCGCTAAAACCTGGAGTTCGTCTTGGCTTTGTAGGTCGATTTTTAACTCTAAATCTCCGGCGGCTAATTCTTTGGTGGCGGCGGTCATTTGTTTAAGGGGTTCAGTAATTGAACGGCTAATTATTGAGGCGAGAAAAGCCCCGGCTATGGTGGCAATAATCGCAATAATTAAACCCTGATTGCGGACGGTTGCCATTTTATTTTCTAGGGGTTGGGTGGCAAGTCCGACACTGACAGCCCCCACGATATTACCGTTGAAGGCAACAGCTTTTCCTCCCAATAGTTGTTGATTTTGATACTGCCAATTGAACCGGGTTTTTCGGCTGTTTAGCAACTCCAAAGCCCAAGGTTTTAGGTCAATATCATTGGCAAAAATATCCGAGTTATAGACATCTGCAATTACCAGACCTTCGGATTGATATATATGACCGGAAACTAAAATTTGAGCAGTTCCCAGTTGCTCCATTAGTCGGGTGAGAAACTGAACGTCTGAAACCGCCAAAGGTTCAGCGGAGGCAATGGAGAGGGTTTCTAGTAATATATTAGCCTGTTGTTCTAATTCTTGTTTAAAACTTTGTTGCTGAAGCTGAAGGGAAAGCCAGGTGACGCTGGTTACTACTACAATGACTAACCCGGTCATGGCTATAGTTAGTTTTTTGACTAGCGAAACTCGTTTACCCTGAAACTTTCCCATCTAAATCACCTATTGTTAACCTAGTTATCAAGTTATATAAATTGGTAGTTACGGCGTTAATTTTGGCACACCAATTGGTGAGAACAATCATGGATAACTCACGAACAAAACTCAAAACACAGCCCCAAATTATAAGAGCAAGTTATTATTGGTGTATTGAACCCCCTATGCCTAACACCCTACACCCTGCCTCTAGGGGAATGCACACCTGAGATGGCTATAATTATTTTAACAGAACTTGGGAATTGGTTATGCTCAGGGGGTGAGTC
>NZ_PKGG01000265.1:0-6177 GCF_046480465.1 Arthrospira sp. PCC 8006 | reverse complement strand
TGAGTGTGGGGCTAAATTCGGCGGCGTGTTGATACATTACCAAATGCAGTAGAGCGCTACATAGATTTTGTTGATTAAAAGGATAGCTACCCGTTCCGGGTTGAAAGCCCTCGAGAAATGGTTCTACTACTGCGATCGCACCGTTATTAATAAAACCTTCTAACTCGTCAATATCCAGATTAACAACAATCCAGAGTCAGATTCATAATATCTTTACCGGTGATATTAACAACTAAGTTTTTCTGCCTTTGCAACAATTGCCGCCCCATTGCTAAAACTAAGGCTTCTAAGGTAGTTTCAGAAAAATCGGGATAAAGTCCCGGCGTGATGTTCATATGCGACAATAGAGACAACTCATTCCATTTTACTATAAATGCCTATTCGGTTTGAAATGCGTCCTACCGGTGGCGGGGGCGGCGGCGCTTATTATCGCCATATTAAGTCAGGTTATTTTCAACTCACCGCAGGGGAAGAGATTGAAATAGTCCCCGCCACGCCATTATTAGTCCGTCGGGAAATCACCATCMAAGCCGACAATCCTKTTTCTATTCGGTGGGTAGGGTCTGATTTATCCTTACCTGTTTTTGAAAATGGCTTCTATTMMGATGGGAGTGATGGGGGGATTGGTGTTTTAGCAAGCAGCCCCACAACTCAGATTCTCTCTATCTGGGTGCGCCAAGATACGGAAATTGACTACAACATAGGAAGCGAAATAGAGGACGATATGCCTATCCCAGATTTATCAATTAGACCGTTTATTTCCTTAGATTCCAATATAAACAAACTTCCATCGTTTATAAGTTCTGATTCTCAAGTTAATTATGATGACGTAGATACTTATAATAGGTTCTGGGGAACGTGGACTACAACAGAGGGAGCAGTTAGAGCCTGGCTATTTGATGTTTTTTTGCCCGGTAAACAATATGTTTTTAATATTACCCACAATCTTTATGAAGACCCTAACGATACCGGTGAACTTTCTTCTGTTATCAAGGAAGGAACTAATATCGAGCTCCTACTATGTCCTCGTGAAATTATGTGGATGGCAATGTCTCAAATTGCATTGTTTCCTAATGTTTTGAATTCACATACTGACATAGATAATCTTGAAAAATGGATAACAAATCGATGCTCTGTTATTACAGTTCCTGACACAGGGGGAGCTTTTAATCTGACTCCTACTCTGTCACGCTATATTTTGCTGTTTAAAGCTGAAGGTTCTTTTTTAGCTCCCGGATTAGGACTTTGCCGTTGCATTTACACGCCCAACAGCACAGACCCAAAACAAGGGGGAGAATTTGAGATAACGCAGTTTTTACCATGGGAGGATTGGTAAATTCACAAAAATAGGGGAGAGTATTACCGGTTAGTAAACAAATATAGGGAAGGCTGATCCGATCGCTCGCCGCCAAACTTTCCCCCAAGTCGGCGCRAAAACTAATATTCTCCCCGCCCGAACCCTACAATAKTCATATAGGTAAGCCGATCGCTTTACCTCGTCGGCTAGGCAACTGGGGGAAATTCCCTACAGACACGAATTCATGAAAAAAAACCGCATTGGTAAAGCCTCCGTCATTCCCGACGCGATCGCCGACAAGATAATCAAACGCTGTAAATATCCCTGGCAGCAAACTTTACTTGCCATCTTGATGTACACCGGTGAACGAGTAGGAGCGGTGAGGTTACTACGAGTCCCTGATGTTTATGTTTCCCCAGCTTCCCACATTGCCTTACCAGAAATTACCTTTCGGTCTGAAACTAGGAAGCGATCGGCTGGGAAAGATGCTGGGGTGAGACAGGTTCCCGTCTCCCAAAAATTGAGAGAAGTTCTGAGAACCTACCGACCTGGTGGTAGTGTCTGGCTTTTTCCTAGCCCATCCGACCACAGTTCACCGGTGACAGTTCAAGCGATCGACTCTTTCCACAGAAAAGCGATCGCTCAACTGGGTTTACAAAATGAGGGTTACTCGCTTCACAGTTACCGCCGCACTTTCATTACCAAACTTTATAACAAGGGAGTCAATACCAGAACCATCATGGCTATCACAGGTCACAAATCTATGGCATCTTTGCAGCGCTACATTGATGCTGAGCCTCAAAAAATCCGAGACGCGATCGATGAAATCTAAGGCAGTCGATGACTTAAGGTTGCCAGACATCAGAGGAAAGTGGGTGCTACTAGCCAAACACAGATCGAGAAGTAACTGCCCTAGATTCCGCCAATTTTAGCACTAAACCGGGCTGCTTGGTATTTTGTCTAAAACATCAAAGACTCTTACACACAGCCAACGGCGCTAACCATTGTACAGTAGCAAATAGCGCTGTTTAGGGTTGGGAAATGCTCATTGATTTTTCTGTGAAATCATAAAATTTTTCGGGGGAGTAAAGTCTCCCCCTGTGGAAAATTTAGGAGTTGCTATCTGGGGATTTCCAACCACCCGATTTAAGTGCGGGAAGTTTTTCTAGGATAGTTTCGAGAGACAAGCCGGACTCGATCCACTGTTCTACTTGGTTGGCGATCGCTTTAGCTTTTTCCGATAGATGGGGGCCGGCAAGGTAACAAACCTGCTTTTTTCCCCTATATATATAGGTAAGCATATCTATTCCCGTTGGTGTCTTGGGCGGTTGACTTAGCTTTCCAGCGAACAGTTAGGCGATCGCTCTGGGAAGTGTTCACCGGTGATGAATTTTCGTCACCCAGGGTGACGGCTACCCATCCCAAATACTTAACCTTACCTTTCTCGCGTAACCTTTCCAGAGACTTGACTACACGAGATATCGGGATATCAATGGATTGGGCGAGTTGTTTGTGGTCTTGATTCGGACATTTGTCCAGCGCCATAAAGACATCCATATCATCCCAAGCCGGATCGAATGGTTCTACACTTTCAGAATCCGTCACCCTGGGTGACGATATTATGACGGAAAGCTGCCTCGGTGACTTAGATTTTTCCCTCATCGGCCTGACCCCCTGTTATCATCTTCCCCAGATCTCACTCGACTATTTATAGCCAAAATGTTGCCGTAGGATTGCTTGGCTATATCACGAGCCAACCGGAGCTTATGGGTACAAGGAAGGTCGCTAAAATTTAGGGCGATCGCCACATCAACATGACGGGCGACTTGACAGAAGGCTGCATAATTCCTCCCGATAAGTTCTCGTAGTTCCAGCACTTAGGACTGAAGTTCCAGCACTTAGGACTGAAGTTCCAGCACTTCCGGGGGAACGCTTGGGGTTGTGTCGGTCGGGTTATGAGCGATCGCGCGTAACGGCGCGTTTGAATTTTTAACTTTTGCGTCACCCAGGGTGACGGAATCGGTGACTTTATGAGCGATCGCCTTTTCACCGGTGACAGTTTGAAGGTTAGAAAAGTGTTGTGCCATAGTCCATTTGTTTCTTGAGGGTTTAGCAGCGTGCCAAAATAGAAAGCACCCCCCGTGGGCACGAGGGGCGCTCAATTTATTTAGAGACCTGTTGGAGAATCTCCTGTCGGATGTTCTCCATTTGTTTTTTCATTTGAGATTGATAGTCTCGGTTTGCTTGCAGTCTTTCCTCCAATCGAGTTTCATGGCTTTTGACATACTCATGAAAACCAGCAAACAACTCCTCCAACAGGTCTAGAATTTTCCCGCCTGTTCCGGGGACACTTTCCCCGCTTGACTGGAAATTATCCCCCTGGCAATCTGTTCCACCAATTCGGACCGATTCAGATTTAGCTCCATAGCCATCTGATCCAGTAGCCCGACGGCTGTTTCCGTTAACGTCATCGAGACTGACTTCTTGTTTTCCCCGTACAGCGTGCTGCGGGTCTTCCATTATTCGAGCGCGATAGGTAAAAAGCCGGATGTTGAGAGCGGGGAAGCTGGTAGATTGATGCGATCGCCTTGGGGTTGGTCAGGCGATCGCAAAAGCACACCCTATATATAGGTAAAAAGCCTATGGTCAAACCAAAAGCCGAGGCCGCCAATTTGCCTAGCGGGTTTCACCGCCTGGACAAAAAACATCAGCGGATTTTCCTGGTCACTTGTTTGGCGAGGATGAAAATTCTCTTTGCGCGTGGGTCGATTTGACACGAGAGGCAGTCTCTTTCTCGAACTGTTTAATTAAAGCCAAAATGGAAATTGATAACACCATTACTCACCTAAGAGTTATCGATTTTATCTCTAATGATGAACGATTCCAAAATGTGCATAATTATGCAATGCAGCTTGAAATGTATCACAATCAAATTTATGCAGACTTGGAATATACACTATCAGCTTTAGAAAATCTAGATTTCACCGCCTGATGAGTCCTAGCCGGTAAAGGACGAAACTTTCCCCTTACACCTGGGGGGAAGTCGCGGATAACCGGGTGATTCCCACCGCATTGATGACTAGCCCCCCCGAATTGAAATGGGAGGTTTCCCTCCCCAACCTGTTNACTGGGGGCAGAAGTCAAKAATTGCTTCTARCCGGGTTCCAACCCCGGYTAGATTCTAGGGAGATTTGTTCCCCCAGATAGAATGGGCGAGAGCCGTAGCAGATTCGTGGGAACGATTAACCACAACACTAGAGGTTAAAAATGAATAGTTTAATTGTAGGCCTTGATGTTAGCTCATCGTGGTGCGATGCCGTGTGGCTAGAATTTATGCCAGCGGGTGCGTTGCGGGATTTTTACGAGTCTCCCGCATTTGCTGAGTGCCACCGAAAGCTAGAAGCAAATGCAAAGTCTATCCAGTTTCTTGTGTCTTTGGAGCCGTCTGTGGTGATATTAGAGCCGACCCGAACTTATAGCAGATTCTGGATTGACTGCTTACATCGGGAGGGAATCCCTGTGCTGAAAGTAGATCAGACGATGATTAAGGACACTCGGAAAAGCTATGGGGGAACGTCTAACAAGTCTGACCCCTACGATGCTTTGCTCATGGTTGCCACATACTTCCAGCATTACCAAATTGCCTACGATCGCAGGTATTGGGTRAGGGAGCGGCCGCCAGAAGTAGCGAAAATTGAACAATGCCTAAGAGATATTGGGTCATTCAACAAGCGCCGCACCCAAACGATAAACCAAGCCAAGTCTAGGCTAGTCTATGAATTTCCAGCGAAAGCAAAAGTTAGAGTTAAAAAAGAATCTGGGAAATTAGACCCGGACAAACTGCCAGCGTGGTGGGCTTGGGCTTGTGGTTGGACTGAACAAGGCWCCTGGAGAATCCCCAAAGCGACCAAGACTAAGTTTGACAATGAATATRCGAAGGCGATCGCGGCGGGGGAAGGCACGGGGATTAGTGAAGTAACAGCGCGACTAGCYCAACAGATTTGTATGTGGCATCAGTCAGAGGCGATGGTAGAGCAGGAGCTACTAAGCTATCTGAACCTACCAGAGTTTGATTGCTACCATCGGGTGTTTGACAAGTTTGGTTTTGGCTGCCGGGAACGAGGCTGGCTACTTACTCGGTGCGTTCCGTTTGATGAGATGTTTAAATGCCTTCCCAAGTCTAAGGCTATGAGACGATTTCGACAGCTTTGTGGTTTGGGGGCTACTCAAGTGCAATCTGGAAAGGCTGATACTCGTAGTAGTTTCACAGGAAGCAAAGAGGCGCGATCGGTGTTGCATCAGTTTGTTGTTCGGGCAGTCGAGAGGGGGACTCATCGCGAACAGAAACCGGGTGGGGGTGCGATCGCGACAACCCCCTACGATTGCCTACCAAAATCTCCAGAGGCTCATTCGCTTAGAGTTTATTGGGTAACTAGAGCATACCACAAAGGGAACAAAGTTTCTGGGGCGGCGTTGAAAGCAGCAAGGAATGCCACATCCAGAAAGCTGGCTGAGACTTTGTTTAAGGCTCTGTGGGATATGCGGTAATAATCCCCATATAATGCTCATATCAAACTTGTACCCCGATCCAATTCCCTAGGTCGGGGTTTTTATTGGTGAAAGTTTGGGAATAAGATAGAAATATGGAAGCCGGGGGAAGGGCTAAATTGGCTCACTATGGTCTGGATTCATACTTTCCCCTGGGGGCGTTTTCGGGGCGATCGCGCGATCGCGTGGAAATTGCACAACGGGCTGTGGTTTTAGCCCAGCAACAGTTAGGGAAAGTCTCCCCGGAGCGATTATATGTTATTGGTGATACGCCCCACGATGTGCGCTGCGGGCGGGCGATTGGGGCGAGGGCGATCGCGATCGCTTCAGGA
>NZ_PKGG01000136.1:0-14174 GCF_046480465.1 Arthrospira sp. PCC 8006 | reverse complement strand
TGACCCTTCGAGTATAACGTAAAGGTGAGAGTAACGGCTATAGCCACCCCCAATTTTAAGRTTCACACCCTCMRGRYTGAAGCGGGGAACGGAAGGCGTNGAAGTAGAACCTACTACCAGATGCGACCACTGCCAACCATCCATGATTAGGGAAACCGAATGTCCGGCTTGAACCATCGTCATTATTGAGCAGCGAAACAGGTTGACACGCTGCGCTCAAAAGAGCAAGGGGAAAAGTAGGGGTTTCTCTTTACTACCTACACAGACCTTTAAAAGTACCCCGGTGGAAAGGACAAATCTAAAGATGGAATGCCCATATAAATGGAACGTTTTAAGTCCTCCTAGACTCTGATTATTTGGTCGAAATATCAGTAGGGATAAGTGTAACCGCAAGTCTTAGAGGATGTGAGATGTGACCAAAAGCCAACGCCCTGCTGTAATGGTAGGGATATGCTAACAGGTCACGGTTTGATTGTAAGGAATRAAGTCTAGTAGGTGTACAAATGGCGATAGCGAGTTTAAAGAGAGGATTTGGCAAACCCAGACCAATCAAGACTACGAACAACGCATGGAAGGCAATCCCATGGACTAAGGTTCAACGGAAAGTATTCAAGCTCCAAAAGAGTATATTCCAAGCAGCTAAATCGGGACAAGACGCAAAGGCACGAAGGTGGCAACGTCTATTGGTGAAGTCATATTATGCCCGACTCCTAGCAGTGCGACTGTAGGGGCGGGTTCCACGGTCAGCCATGCTTCCCAACAGTCAGCTTAATAAACCCGCCCCCCAGGCGGGTCAAGGCAAGAAGACAGCCGGAGTTGATGGAGTAAGAGTAATCTCTCCAAGACAAAGGTTTGAGCTTGTGGAGAACATTAAGGGAAATATCAAAGCAAAACCACTGCGACGGGTGTGGATACCAAAACCTGGCAGGGATGAAAAAAGCTGGAATAGGAATACCCACAATCCAAGATAGAGCAAGGCAAGCCTTGGTCAAGTCGGCTCTCGAACCTGAATGGGAATCGAGATTTGAAGGTACAAGCTACGGGTTCCGTCCCGGACGGTCAGCCCAGGATGCAATAGGCAGGATTTACGCTGCCATAAATCGAGGACAATATTATGTTCTCGATGCCGATATAGCAAAATGCTCTTACCGTGAACCATGATTACCTACTGTCCAAAATTCATTGTCCAAGTAGCCTAAAAAGAGACCTGAAACAATGGCTCAAAGCCGGCGTGCTAGATAACGGTGTATTAGAGGATACAGAAACAGGGACACCTCAAGGAGGGGTAATAAGTCCAATACTCGCCAACATCGCACTGTTGGGAATGGAAAGGCTAGTTAAAGAAATGTATCCTAACAAAGGAACAACCACTCAGATAAACCTTATAAGATACGCCGATGATTTCGTGGTAATCTCCAAAGACCTAGGAATCATTGAACAGTGCAAAACTGCTATCACCGAATGGTTAAAACCTGTAGGATTAGAGATTAAACCCGAAAAGACTCGAATTGGTCACACACTCAAACCTATTGAGTATAATGGCAAAACAGAAGAACCTGGGTTTGATTTCCTCGGATTCAATATCAGGCAATACCCAGTAGGAAAATATAAAACTGGAAAAACAGGGGGACGTAAGAGCCGATTAATCGGACATAAAACCCACATAAAACCCAGCCCAAAAGCAGTTGCCCACACATAAGCGATAAAAGGTGTAATTAAACAATCTAAAACTGCACCTCAATCAGCCCTGATTAAACATCTAAACCCGATGATTCGGTGATGGACAAATTATTATTCAGCGGTAGTCTCAACAGAGACCTTCAATAAGCTAGACAACATAGTTTGGCAAATGTTACGGGCATGGACAAAATCAAGATGCCAAAAGGCAAGTTACGAAAAGCTAGGAAACTATTTCAGACATGGAATGGTTAAACTTAGCAATGGGAAAGAAAGGCATGAATCTTGGTTATTCCAGACCAAAGATGGAATCCAATTATGGAAACATAAGTGGACTCCAATTGTCAGACACACCCTAATACGCCCGGAAGCAACACYWTAYGACGGAAATTGGACTTACTGGGCAAACAGGAAAGGACAAGCAATCGATACGCCAAATAGAGTTGCAAAACTACTCAAGAAACCAAAAGGTAGATGTACCTGGTGTGGGCAATTCTTTACCCCGTCAGACTTTATTGAAGTAGACCATATTGTACCTAGAAGCCAAGGCGGAAAGGATGAATACAAGAATCTTCAACTATTACATCGCCATTGTCACGATGATAAAACAGCTCTTGATGAAGAGATGATGCTGTACTCTTAACAAGGAGACGGTCAAACTAGGAGCCGTATGAGGTGAAAGTCTCATGTACGGTTCTGCTGCTGAATGGGAGGGGTAGACCGTGAGGTCTATCTCGACCCCTAATAGTTTGATAATTGAATCCTAATGGCAACTTATTTAGTTACGGGTGCTACCGGAGGAATTGGCTTAGAATTTTGTCGTCAATTATGCGATCGCCAAGAAACTGTGATTGCGGTCTGTCGCCATTCTAGCCCCGAATTAGAACAATTAGGGGTGCGAGTCGAGTCTGGGTGTGATATTACCTCCCCAGAAGCCGTCAGTAAGTTAGCCTCCAATTTAAAAGGTACCACTATTGATGTACTGATTAACAACGCAGGTATTTTAAAGCGTAACACCCTGGAAAACCTCGATTTTGATAGTATCCGCCAACAGTTTGAAGTCAACGCCTTGGGACCTTTGAGAGTCACTCAGGCTTTACTCCCTCACCTCCAGTCTGGGTCAAAAATTGCTATAATCACCAGTCGCATGGGTTCTATTGGTGATAATACCTCCGGGAGTTCCTATGGTTATCGAATGTCTAAAGTCGCGGTAAGTATGGCGGGAAAATCTCTCTCCCATGACTTAAAACCCCGGGGAATTTCTGTAGGTATTTTACACCCAGGCTTAGTCAGAACCCGCATGACTAACTTTACTGGAATTACTCCCACCGAGTCAGTACAGGGACTATTAGCCAGAATTGATCAACTCAACTTAGATAATACTGGCACATTTTGGCACGCTAATGGTGAGGTACTTCCCTGGTAATCTGTAGGGTTGTTTAATCAGGTAATATTAATGGCTAATCATACTTAATATTACTATCATCAATTTCCGATTCTTGATCAGCTAGGGGTAGCAGAATTTCTACGGTAGTTCCTTGGTTTCTTCCGGGACTGTTTAAATAAATGCTACCCCCCATCATTTCCACCAAATTTTTAGATATCATTAAACCGAGTCCCGTACTTCCTTGAGGATTAGTGTTAGACTCATTTTCTACTTGAAATGCCTCAAAAAGTCGGTGTTGATTTTTCGGCTCAATACCAATTCCAGTATCTTGAACAGTGATAACTGCCATAGTGATTGGGGAGTCGCTGGGATTAGATTTCACCTGTCGGAGTTCAGTAATAATCGTAATATTACCACGGTCTGTAAATTTAATAGCATTACCAATCACATTAATCAAAACTTGTTTTAATTTGTTGGGGTCGGCTTTAATTTTAATGCCTTGAAAAAAATCTTGTCGGTAAAGCTGTAGATTTTTCTTGCGAAAATTGCCGAACTGTAAATAAATAGCAGCGGTTAGAGATGCGTGCAAATCAATAGGCTTTAACTCAATTGAGACTTTCCCAGCTTCAATTTTTGCTAAATCCAAAACCTGATTAATGAGGTTAATTAAATGCAGAGAAGACTGATAGGCTTGTTGCAGCAGTTCGGTTTCTTCGTCACTGTTATCATATAACTCATCAAGTAACAGTTGCAGAGAACAGATAATGCCATTGAGGGGTGTTCGCAGTTCATGGGATGTTTGCCTCAGAAATTCATCTTTGCGGAGATTACTATTGTTAAGGCGGATATTTTCCAGTTCAATATTATTAAATTTTTCGGTTAAATTCTGCAAACTTTTTTCTAGCTGAGTTTGTTTTAAATGCCCCGAATCGCGCAAGTCTTGAATATGATTCTCTAAATCCTGTTTTTCTTGATGCCACTTGTGTTGTTTTTGGTAACTATGCCAAGCTATTCCAGCAGCTCCTAACACGGAAATCAAGCTAATCACAAAAGGCAGCATATTATGACTCGATAAAAAATAAACAGAGCCATATAATAAAGAAATAACTATCATCAGACCAAGAGTAGTAATTGTCAGACCAGACCTTGATAATATATTTTGTGTGAGCTTTTTCAGCATCAGTGCTACCCACCAACTCACCACCTGAGTGGTGCCCTTTAGTAAAAATTTACTGTGCTTCTATTCTAGGTGACAAATTCCCGGTTGTCGGTAAATTTAAAGATTGACTAAAATATAGCAAACGTTACTGATTAGGTAAAACCGTAACCATGAAAGCAGTTTGGCTGGAACATCAGCAACTCGAACTCCGCACCGACATACCCACGCCTACACCGAGTCCAGGAGAGGCATTAGTGCGAGTCCTGCGAGCCGGGATTTGCAACACTGACCTAGAATTACTTAGGGGATATTATCCCTACCAGGGCATTCCGGGCCATGAATTTGTCGGTGTGGTGGAACAAGGTCCCCCTAATCTTCTGGGGCGGCGGGTGGTGGGAGAAATTAACGCCGCCTGTGGTAAATGTAGATTTTGCCTGACTCAACAACCCACCCACTGCGAAAATCGCACTGTTCTAGGTATAGTTAACCGTAATGGTGCATTCGCTGATTATCTCACGCTTCCAGTACAAAATTTACATTTAGTTCCCCATAGTGTTTCTACGGACGCGGCGACTTTTACGGAACCTATTGCGGCGGCGTTGGAAATTCAGCAACAGCTATCTATTCACCCGGAATGGCGGGTTTTAGTGGTCGGAGATGGCAAACTAGGGCAATTAATCGCTCAAACTTTGGCTTTAACGGGTTGTGATTTGTTGGCTGTAGGTCGTCATCGACATAAGTTAGAATTATTAGAAAATAGGGGCATTAAAACGGGATTGGCTGATGCTGTAGTTGACAGAAGTTTTGATTTGGCGGTAGAATGTACTGGCAATCCTGAAGGATTTACGATCGCCCGTCGGAGTTTGCGATCGCGTGGTATTCTGGTTCTCAAAAGTACATATGCCGGGGATTTGACTATTGATATATCTTCTCTGGTGGTAGATGAGATTGCTTTGTTAGGTTCCCGCTGTGGTCCTTTCGTTCCGGCTTTGGAACTATTGGCAGAATTTCGGGTTGATGTGGAACCTTTGATTGAGGCTAAATATTCCTTAGATGAGGCGATCGCTGCCTTTAACCATGCTCAAAAGCCTGGCACTTTAAAGGTTCTGGTTGATGTGGCAGGCTCTTAATATTTTGACCAGATATTTTGGTTTATTTGGATTCGTAGTCGGGACAGTCGATCGCCCTTTCCGAGAGTGCTATGGTTGGCTGTACAGGACATTTAAGGCGGTAATCTCCCGTAAAAAAGCTACAGTTAGCACAGGGGATTTTGTGCATGATTTTAGCTCTTTTGATGGTCTGGGCGATCGCTGCTCCGACATTCCAAATTGTCAGGAACATCAACCCCCAAGCGACGACAAAGCATATAGGAACTAAAAAAGGTTGAATAGCCTGAATGAGAAACTGTAAAAACCTCAACACGGTCAATACCTTCTGCTATAACAATGGGTGAATAAATTAGGGTGAGTCTACCAGTGTTAGAGTCTCGCGCTTTGAGTAGTTGTTAGCTCAACTCAAATTAACCACTGGTACTCCCTTATAGGCGAAGCTGACTAAGCCTATGATGGGAGTTATATGGCTAGTTTATATATAGCATACAATGCCATTATACCATAGAGGGCAGTGATTGTCTAGGTTTCTAGGGATAATTTAAGCGATGGTGTAGTGTTCGCAGTTGACTTAGGCGTTCTTTGGTGAGCATATCTAAGGCTTTATGCCAATTATCTTGAGTGAGAGCAGGGGGAGATTCTGAAGCTAAGGTAATATTCCCCGGAACCGAAGGCACTAAGGCGCTATATTCAGGGGGGGAAGAGGGTTCTGTTGATTCTCGGCACTTTTTCCAGGCGAGGAATTGCACAAACTCCTCAAGTTCTTTAATTTCCGGTTCAGACATTTGTTGAATGGTGGCAATAGTTTCGGGCTGTAAGTGTGGAATATTCATGCTATCCAATAAAATCATCAAATTCTTGTCGTAAACGATAAATTACCGTCTCGCGATCGCACTGATTAATAATCTCTTGAATGACGGTATCAATACCATATTCTCCCCAAGTGCAACCCTGTTCTAAGTAAACCTGGGCGGCGCGACCGACAACATAAGTACCATAACCAGCGATCGCAGCTTGAGTAATAGCAGCCCCTGCATAGCCGGGAAAATTAGCCACTAACCCCGCGCCAGTTTTGCCGATTCCTAGGAGTAAACCACTGCCGACTTCACCCAATAAAATCGCGCCAGAACTGGCCAAAATTTGCCGCCATAATTTCCCCGCCTGATAACTGGTAATAGGCAACCCATACAACTTAGCCAAAGCGCGAATTAACAGCAAATCGGCAAAAAAGGCCCCCGCCACATCCAAAAAGGCGATGGGATTGATAGCGACGGCTATGGCTTTATATTGGGTAAACTTCCAGATTAAATCTTCGGCTTCAGCACGCTGTAAACGGACAGCCTGGCGGGCGATCGCCCGGTCGGCTTCCCGGGCTTGAACCAAAGCATTTAAAGCCAAAAGCGATCGCCCTTCCCGATAAACAATAGTAGCGATCGCCCGCTGTAACTCTTGAATTTGAGGAGGTGGCGACTCCCATTCCTGAGTAATGCGGCCATTAGGCCATTCTACCCGCACCTGTAGGGGGGTAGGTTCAGCAGCAACCCGGACAATTTCTATAGATGAGGGAACCATGGCCGAACCCCGAACCGCCAACTGCTGCAAATTCCGATAAATCGCCTCCTGTTCAGATTCTGGGTAAAGGTCAATCTTGTTAAATACGATAATCAAAGGTTTTTGGGTACGTTTTAACTCGGCGATCGCCTCATACTCAGTGCGGGTCAAATCCCCCGACACCACAAACAGAATCAAATCCGCCTGACGGCTAACCTCCCGCGCCATTTCACCTCGAATCTGGCCCGCGACTTCATCAAGTCCAGGGGTATCGATTAACTCCACATCAATAGGTTCTACTTCCCGTATTTCTTCAGGTCTCACCGTCCAACGCACAGATCGCGGCCATTGCGTGACCCCGTGAGTTGGTCCAGTTTTCAGAACTCGCTGACCTAACAAAGCATTCAAAACCGCCGACTTTCCACGACTAACCAAACCAAAAGCCGCGATCCGAATTAACCCCTGATCTAGCTTTTCCAAGTTAACAGCCAGAGTATCAAGTTGTTCCTGTACCGTAGCTTGTAGTTGGCTACCCCGTGAGTCCTGTTGGCGGCGCATTTGACCATAACGCTTTAAAGCCTGCTGTAAACTGCTGCGCGCACGTTGGAAATGGGCGGTAGATGGGTCAGGTCGAGACATCAGGCGAGAATCTCCTCTAGGGCTGGTTTCACCGTAGAATACTGATATTGAAAATTGTAGGATTGGGGGCGTAATGGTAACACCTGTTGGCCTTCTAATACTACAATAGCAGCATCTCCTAATAGCATTTCCAGAGCAAAACTAGGCACAGGTAGCCAGGAGGGACGATTCATAATTTGGCCCATTTGTTGGCATAGTTCGTTCATACGGACGGGGTTGGGGGCGGTAGCATTAAGAACCCCCTCAACTTGGGGATTTTCTAAGCTAAAGCGAATTAGATTGACTAAATCGCTAATATGAATCCAGGAAAACCACTGTTGACCGCTGCCTAGGGGTCCTCCGGCAAATAGTTTAAAGGGGGTGAGCATTTTGCCCAAAGCACCTCCCATACCTAGTACAATACCAAATCGTAGGATCACTAAACGGATATCACTGTTTTGGATAGGGGCGGCGGCGGCTTCCCACTGCTGACAGAGGTCAGCTAGGAAATCGTTTCCTGGGGGGCTGCTTTCGTCAAAGGTGGCTGTTTCGCTGGTTCCGTAGTAGCCTATGGCGGAGGTACTGACTAAAACTTGGGGTTTAGGGGTGGCTTTGGTGCAAGCCAAGACGAGTTTTTGGGTTTGGATAACTCGACTTTGGTATAGTTCCCGTTTGCGGGCTTCTGTCCAACGTTCATCGGCTATGGGGGCTCCGGCTAGGTTGACTACACCATCACAGCCAGCGATCGCATCTTCCCATGAACCTGCTTCTGTGGGAGTGTAGCGCACCATCTCTACTTGGGGGTAGTTGGTTATGGGAAACACCCGCCGCCCTCTGTCTGGGTTACGGGTAAGCACGACGATTTGATACCCTAGGGAGTGGAGTTGTTGGACGAGATGTGAACCTACAAATCCGGTGGCTCCTGTAATTGCTACTTTCATTATGAGGAAGTCAATTAATAATTAATAATTAATAATTTTTAACTGCCAAGTGTCAACTGTCAACTGTCAAGTGTCAACTTTGAACATTACCTTAAAAAAGTCTAAACTGATTATGGCTGCTGTGGCGATCGCTTTTACGGGGACGGTGGCTATACTGCTTCATCTGCGAGCCCTACGAGTACAGGTTTATAGCCCAGAAGACAGCGTGAGATTGGTTCCTGAAAATGCACTGATGGCGGTTTTTGTTACCCCTAATCCATCGGCACTCTACTATTTAAGACAATTTGGTAATCAGCAAAGTAGGTATCATATAAATCAGTTTTTGTCAAGTCTTAAACGACAGAGTTTAGCCGGAACTTCCCTAAATTTCGACCGAGATATTAAACCCTGGTTAGGGGGAATTTTAGTGAGTGTGTTACCATCAGAAACCTCGGAAGATGCTGATCTGCTCATGATATTAGCGATTCAAAATCAGAGGCGGGCTAATCAGTTTATTAACCGGCTCAATGCGGAAGTGGGTGGGTCAGGACAGCCGCCACAATACCGGGGTTTTACTATTTATGAATACGGAGAGGAGAGTGGTAAAATATACCATATAGCAAGAGTTGACGATCGCCTGTTAGTAGCAGCTAGTCCCGAACCGATCCAAAAGGCGATCGATACCCGTTTTGGAGAGCCAAACTTAGCCCAATTATGGAAAGGTATAAACGCAGCAGAAACCGCAAATAAAGCCACAACTGATCTTAGTTCTCCCTTGTCCAAATCCCCATTTCCCACCGAATCCTATAGGGTTCCTATGCCCTTAATCACCATTTTTATAGCAGACTATAACCAATTTTTAGAAAAATTATCCGAGTTTTCCGACTCCTCTTGGGAATCTTGGAGTCTGATATCTCAATTCGCCCCAATTCATTCTGCTATGGTCAGTTTAGGGGTAGAACCAACAGGATTTCGGATTAGGGGGATCGTGCAGCAAAGGCGATCGCCAACCCCCGTTAACTCCTCCCCCCAAGTAGGTCAAATTGTTTCCCGATTTCCCTCAGAAACTGTTGCTATGGTAAATAGTCAGGGAATTAATGCTATGTGGTCACAATTGGTTGACCAAAGCCAAATTGATCCCAGTATTCAAGGCGTGGTACAACAGATAAGGCATGGATTGGCAGCTATTGAACTTGATGCAGATGAGCAAGTATTTGGTTGGATGGATGGAGAATTCGCCCTGGCGGCGATCGCCTCGGAAAAAGGGATTCTCGCCCCCCTGGGATTAGGCGGCGCATTGGTCTTAGAAACCAGTAATCAGGCGATCGCCCAAAACACCCTAGACCAACTTGATCAGATTATCGCCCAAAGTAACCCCCCCGTTAACGTCGAACAGCGGACCATTGAAGGCATTAAAGTAACCGAATGGAATGACCCTCAACAAGGGACTTTGTTCGGACATGGATGGTTAACCCCTAATCTCCTATTTGTCGCCTTTGGTGGTCCTGTGGTTGAAGCTATGACCCAGGTTCCTAATCCATCCCTAACAGAAACAACCCGATTTCAGAAAATTACCGGCTCTTTACCAGAAGCTAATCATAGCTATGTTTACTTAGATATGGAAAACCTACTATCCTGGGCTACAAGCTACCTTCTAGCTGCGCCGGCTGTCGCCCTACCAAGGAGAACCATTAGTCTACTTAACTCAGTCCAAGGAATTGGTATCAGTGCCACCCAACCCACCGATGATCATATCACTATTGAGGTAGTTCTGAATCTCAAACCCAGAAGATACTGAGATAAAGATAGTTGAATTGATTTCCTCAACATGAGCTGAAAATTATGCGTATCCTAATTTATTCCTACAACTACTATCCTGAACCCATTGGTATTGCTCCCTTAATGACTGAACTGGCGGAAGGTTTAGTTAAACGGGGTCATCAAGTGCGGGTAGTTACCGGAATGCCTAATTATCCAGAACGTCGCGTTTATCCAGAATATCAGGGTAAATTCTATGTGACTGAACAGAGAAATGGCGTAGAAATTCAGCGCAGTTTTATTTGGATTAAAGGCCCAAAACCCGGCTTAAAAGCTCGGTTAATGTTAGATGTGAGTTTTATTACTACCAGTATTTGGCAAGCTTTTAAAGGTTGGAAACCCGATGTAATTTTTGCCACAATTCCCCCGTTACTTGTCTCTTTGCCTGTGGCTTTATATGCCACAATTAGACGCTGCCCAATCGTCTTAAATCTTCAGGATATTGTCTCGGAAGCAGCTATGCGGGTTAAGTTGGTTGAAGGGGATAGCTTCGTGTTGAAGACTGCCCGCAAAGTTGAAGAATTGAGTTATAAAAATGTGAGTCGAGTTAGTGTCATCGCTGAAGGTTTTAGGGATAATTTATTACAGCAAGGTGTCCCCGACGATAAAATTGCTTATATTCCCAATTGGGTGGATACTAAGTTTATTCATCCTTTACCTAAAGAAAACAACCCATTTAGGGAAGCCCACGGATTAACAGATAAATTCGTGGTTCTTTATTCTGGGAATATTGCCCTAACTCAAGGCATGGATACTGTCATTAAAGCTGCCGCTAAACTTCAGCATATTAGTGACATTGCTTTTGTGATTGTAGGGGAGGCTAAGGCTTTGGCAAATCTCCAAGAGTTATGTAAGGTTCATCAGGCAGATAATGTGTTATTACGACCCTTTGAACCCCGGGAAAAATTGCCGGAAATGTTGGCGGCGGCTGATGTGGGTTTGGTGGTGCAAAAACGAGATGTCACGGCGTTTAATCTACCTTCAAAAATTCCCGTGATTTTGGCTAGTGGTAGGGCGATCGTGGCATCGGTTCCAGATACCGGGACGGCTAAGGTGGCTGTAGTCAA
The DNA here is from genome assembly GCF_046480465.1 of Arthrospira sp. PCC 8006. NCBI lineage: Bacteria > Bacillati > Cyanobacteriota > Cyanophyceae > Oscillatoriales > Microcoleaceae > Arthrospira > Arthrospira sp. PCC 8006. The sequence goes on along the minus strand of NZ_PKGG01000136.1, from coordinate 2,868 downwards.
AAGTGGCGCCGGGGTGGTGGTTCCCCCGGAAGATCCCCAGGCTATGGCTGATGCGGTCTTGAAATTATATGGCGATCGCCACTTAGTCGAGGCCTTGGGTAAACAGGGCCGTAAGTTCGCCGAGGCAGAATTTAGCTTTGATTTAGCTTTGAGTAAATATGAAGCCCTATTTACCGAGGTCAGCAACTCTCGTTAACAGTTCACACCCGATACCTGCACACAGGATCTTCATCCGAGTTGTTAGAATGATCACATCCGTACAACCTTTCACTAATGGGGGAATTTTATCGCTTAATGTTTAATAATAGCCATAGTCAATACGCACCGGATGGGTCTACGACCCTCAAGGGTCGGGTTGAGGACCCCACCCTAGCCACAGCGATCGCGGCGGCGATCGCTGCCGACGATCGCAAAGCCGACAACATTAAACTTCTGAAAGTTACCGAAGTTTCCTACTTAGCAGACTACTTTCTCATTGTCACCGGCTTCTCAAATACTCAGGTTAGGGCCATTCATCAAGCCATTATCCAGAAAGTAGAAGAGGAAAACCAGCGACAACCGCTGCGAATTGATGGTCAAAGCGAAGGTTCTTGGATAGTGGTAGACTATGGTGATGTCATGATCCATATTTTGCTACCAGAGGAACGAGAGTTCTATAATTTAGAAGCCTTCTGGGGTCATGCTGAAAAAATTAGCTGGTCTGCACTGACTTAAACCCTAAGCCCTAAAAATACTTATGAGAAAGGTTTCTGTTTCAGTCTGCCCCGTCCCCCCAGAACAACTTCCCATCAATGAATATCAGGAACTCCAAGAATCTTGGTTTTTTAGTTGGGTAACATTACCATGGCCGAAATATCTGGGCAAGTTAGCAACTGTGTGGCTATGGTCCAGTGTAATTTTTGCCCCCGTCGCGGCTGCTAGTTTTGCCCCCCAACGGAGTCCTGTCCATTTTATTTTGAGTGCGGGCGCAGGTTCCACTCTGTTTCTGGCCTTGGTTTTGCTGCGGTTGTATTTGGGATGGTGGTATATCCGATCGCGTTTAATTAGTCCAACGGTTTTTTATGAGGAGTCGGGATGGTATGACGGTCAAACTTGGGTAAAAACTCCTGAATTTATCACCCAAGACCGGTTAATTATTACCCATCAGGTGCAACCCATCCTATACCGACTTCAACAAACCTGCTATGGTTTAGGGTTGGTTGTGGCTATGGGAGGGATGATTTGGATCGGCATTTAAAATTATTATTGATTCGGAAAATATGACAAGGGGAAAACGTACACACACAGCGGAATTGGAAGTTAAATTGTTGCGCGAGGGGATTACAGAAGCCGTCCATCGCATTCAAGCCGCCGTTTGTGATAACCGGGGTAAACTTCTGTTTCAGGCTGGTAGTCCAGACACTTCTACTTTTGTGCGGTCGGCTTTGAAGCCCTTTCAGGCTTTGGCAATTACTACCACTGGCACTTTAGAACGTTATGATTTGACTGATCGTGATTTGGCGATCGTTTGTAGTTCCCATCACGGACAGATTGAACAGGCTAGACAAGCCTTTAATATTCTGTGGCGCTGTGATATTGACCCTTCTCATCTACAATGCCCTATTCCTAAAGGTAAACGTAGCCCCCTTGAACATGGTTGTTCTGGGAAACACGCCGGAATGCTGGCCGTCTGTCGTCAACGTCACTGGCCTTTGGAGACCTATCTACAGCGTAAACACCCCGTCCAACAATTGATTATCTCCAAGCTGGGAGAACTTTTGGGTATTCCCGGAGATGAGTTTGTCGGCGCTAGGGATGATTGCGGAGCCCCAACTTATCAGATGGAATTGTCTCAGATCGCGACTTTATATGCTCAGTTGGCTTCCGGTGATAATTTGGACATGGAACGCATTGTCCGATCTATGACCCATCACCCGGAGTTTGTCGCCTGTGAGGGACATTTTGATACGGAATTGATGCGATTAACACAAGGGGAACTCATCAGTAAGTCTGGGGCTGAGGGAGTCCAGTGCGTGGGTCGGGTCGGTGAAGGTATGGGATTGGCGATTAAGGTTATGGATGGGGCGAATCGTGCTAAATATGCGATCGCTATTCATCTACTCACTCAGATGGGTTGGATTACTCCTACAATGGCTGAAAACCTTGCTGATAAGTTCATGATCCTTAATAATTTTAAGCGCTTAGAGGTTAGCGGAGAATTAATTATGATTTAGGGGTTGCAATTTCTCGGCTGTTGGTTTATACTGTATTCATACAGCGCGGGGTAGAGCAGTCTGGTAGCTCGTCGGGCTCATAACCCGAAGGTCAGTGGTTCAAATCCGCTCCCCGCTATTAAACCGAAAACGTTGATATATCTACTGTGGCGGGAGTTGCCTATAATGGTTATCCTACCTAATTACTCAGATATTACTCATAAGCTAGTCCTAACACAGGAAAATAATTCTCTCAATAGGATGATTACTCAGTCAACAAGCACAACTTAATCAATCTGTCAAATACCCATATCACCCCCATAACCGGACGCTGATAGGGTGGTTCCCTTGTGATACCCGTCAAGGGCAAGCCTATCGGTTCGTTCGTCACCATTGACTGCTATCACGGCGGTCACTTCCCCAATAGTGCTTGTTCCGGTTATGGGGGGAGGGTATGTTTCAAAGCCAACACGATAGCCGTAGGTAGCCGTAGGAGGGAACCCGCTAGGGAATCAACGTACAAAGATATCAGACCGCCTTTCAGTATCAGATTATGAAAGTATGGTGGCGATCGCCTATCCGGTTATCTATGGGTCTGATTCATAATCTCCGGTGAGGGTAAACTATGGGCTATCATCTACCGGCTCCAACCCGATACCCCCAAACAACTTTTCAA
>NZ_PKGG01000612.1:0-355 GCF_046480465.1 Arthrospira sp. PCC 8006 | reverse complement strand
TCACTATCCACTCCTCACTCTTCACTTTTTTTCTCCCGCAGATCACGCTGATGACGCAGATTTTCGACTAAAGTCGAAGGGGATTGATCCCCATGGACCAGACCGCCGGCTAAAGCACGGCGGAAATTGGCACCCCCCATTATCAATTAAAAATAACCACAGCCCTTACAGATCTACACAGATAAAGCTTCGCTTTTAAGAAGAAATGATGTATTTGTTTAGTATCCATAAGTATTCACCAATATCCAGTTCCGGCCCCTGTTAGTGTCTCCACTAACAGCTCTCTCTTGCCCATCAAATTCGCTAAACGCTTAACCTTTAACCCTTAATCATTTTTCACTAATCACTAACAACT
>NZ_PKGG01000407.1:0-2070 GCF_046480465.1 Arthrospira sp. PCC 8006 | reverse complement strand
GGACTTAGAATTCCGCTATTAAATCAGGTTAAAGCATGGTTTGGGATTGATTCATTTTTATTACCCATGCCATCTAACCTCAACTGGGATTCAATCAAAGAAGTTCGTATTCTTCCTCGGAATAAATGTTTTTATGCCGAGTTTATTTATCAAGTTCAGGCTGAAAATATTAAACTTGATAAAAACCAGGTGTTAGGAATAGATCATGGAATTGATAATTGGTTAACTTGTGTGAGTAACGTAGGAACCAGTTTCATTGTTGATGGCAAGCATTTGAAATCCTTTAACCAGTGGTACAACAAGCAAGTTGCTTATCATAAAAATGGTAAACCTCAAGGTTTTTGGAGTAATGCTTTATCCCACTGAAAAACGGAATCGTCAGGTTAGGGATGCTATCAATAAAGCTGCCATAGTAGTTATTAACCATTGCCTCAAAAACAGTATCGGTCGTCTTGTTTTTGGTTGGAATAAAGGACAAAAAAATGGTGCTACCCTTGGAAGTAAAGGGAATCATAACTTTATTCAGATTCCCACCGCACGATTGAAGTCTCGAATCCAAGAGCTTTGTTCTCATTATGGAATTGAGTTTATAGAAACCGAGGAATCTTATACCTCAAAAGCTAGTTTTCTTGAGCATGATTTTCTTCCTGAATTCGGTGAAAAACCCGACAATTGGAAGCCGTCAGGACAACGAGTAAAACGAGGTTTATACCGCACTGGTTATGGTCGAAAGAGAAGTCACCTTCTCCAACTCCACTTCCAAACCGTGCTTGATAGTTTCCCATCACACGGCTCCTGATGTAGATACCCTATTGTCAGTAGGAACAGAGTAACAACTCTCTGCTTTATGACTTCAACTTTCAGAGCTATATGACTTGCGTAGTCTTTAAACTCGCCTTCGCCGTAGGACTCTTACTTACCGCAGTCTCTATATCCACACCGTGACTAGTGGGCATATCCCAACCATTACAGTTAGGCATTAGCTTTCAGTCACATCCTTTCCCCTCAAAGGCATACACTTACACTTTTCGCTACTCAACAAATATTGGTATACTTGCCGAGAGCCAATGAGGAGTTTAGAGGAGTTTAAACGTTCCGTTTATACGGGCATTCCATCTTTAGACTTGTCCTCTCCACCGGGGTACTTTTAAAGGTCTGTGTAGGTGTTGGTATGATTACCCTACTTTTCTCCTTACCCTTTTGGGCGCAGCGTGTAAACCTATTTCGCTGCTTATTGATACGATGGTTCAAGTCGGAACATTCAGATTTCCTTAGTCATGGATGGTTGGCAGTGGTCGGTCTGGTAGTAGGTTCTACTCCACGCCTTCCGTTCCCCGCTTCAATCCTGGGGTTGTGATTCCCAAAACTGGGGGTGGCTATCGCCGTTACTCTTTCCCATAATCGCCCCAAGTGGTTTTAGTACTCCTCCTAGGTATACCTGGACGGTGAATTGCGATTTCTTAAAATGGGATTGACCTTGAGTTCCCGTGCCTTACTTAGATTCATAACGTCTAAGCGTTGGGACATATAAACAGTTAAGGGGTGGTTGAGGCCCATCGAGGAGGTTATTTCATGCATTGCAGCCTTATTTGGTCTCCTCAACGTCTCGCACCATTCAATCAATATATCAATGCTGATTGTAATGCAGCAGCTAACATCATTCGTAAAGTATCGGCCACATTGGGATTAAATCTCAATGGAGTCAGTAGAGGCGCATTGACTACGCCATTAAGAGTTCGTATTTGGACTATTTAAGAATCCTCGTCGCTTTAGCGCGAGGAGTGTCAAAGGTCAATCCTTTTGTTTAAGGCTTTGTGTTACCTCTTGCAAAAGGGCGATCGCCTGTTGGAGTTTATCCAAAATTTCCGAATCTTTCGAGGTTTCCGTGTTCGGTGGTTTCGGTGTGTTCGGTGGTTTGGGCGGATCAATAACCGGAGCCTGACCGCCGCCTAATTGAGTAACATAACCCAATAAATCGCGATCGCGTCTTAGCCAACCCTCCAAAAATATCTGTTGGCTAGGGTTAGCCTGAACCCGTTGGTAGCGGTAGTCAATGCGAGCCTGACAGTA
>NZ_PKGG01000032.1:0-34659 GCF_046480465.1 Arthrospira sp. PCC 8006 | reverse complement strand
AAGGGGTATCTACATCAGGAGCCGTGTGATGTGAAAGTATCAAGCACGGTTTTGTATGGGAGTTTGGGAAGGTGACTTCCCTCTCGACCCCTACCAAGCTGCTGTCACCGTCCCTTATCTTCAATGAGCAAAAGAGGACTTGTCATCTCTCAGTTCCATTTGAGTGTCATCCACCTCAACGGGAGGGAGAGGGTCGAGTTGTAAGTGTTGACCTGGGTATCAACACCACCGCTACTGTGGCAGTCGTGAATTTTGACGGCACTGTAACCTATCGGGAGTTTATTCACCCAGCCAGAGACATAGACGAAGTCGCCGCAGCCGCTCGAACCTGCGTCCAGCGGAACGGCGACCGTCGAGATAAGCGGCTGAAATCGGTATCTAAACGAGCTAGTAAGACGATGGGGCTAGGTGGAAGTCTCCAGAAAGGCTTCTGCTCTCATACCTACCGCAAATGCCGTAATATCAACCGTCAAATTGGGCAAATTGTCTCGAAGCGTATCGTGCAGATTGCCCAACAGTTCAATGCCGATGCTATTGTCTTTGAGAACCTGAAAGGATGGAAAGCTAAGGGGGGGGCGCAAGCGCTCTAACCTTCGCCAACGCTTTCATGGATGGCTTAAAGGTATGATTCGAGATTTGACTGAGATGAAGTGGCAAGAGATAGGCGGTAAGGTCATTGATGTCGTAGCTCCACCTAAAAGTTGGCTTATGACGGTAGTGGAGTCGAAAGGGCGAGACTCCAACAACTATGCTCTGGCTAAATTTTCCTCGGGCAAGCGATACAATGCAGACCTCAATGGGGCGCTCAATATTGCTGCACGAGGCATTCTTCAGCTCACTCGCCGAAAGGACAGTGAGGAGCCCTCGATCCAACGTTCGAGGGCGATCGCCTAGAAGCTGGGCTTGTTTGTGTGACCTGTGGACTAGCACAGTTCGAGGTTAGCACCGACACCCCCACCTGCCTTGGGCAGGTGGGGTGAGCTTCATGACAATGGACTCCCAAAATTTCAGCTAAAATGCCAAAGTATTTAAGAGAACCAGAAAAGCTGAAAACCCCTAATTTAGGTGGATTGTCCAGACTGGTTCCCCGGTGACGACCTGCCATCTGGGATCTTAGTATATGGGTACAAGATACTCAATCATCCTTATTGAGTGTCTCAAGGCTTTATGATCATGACTGTGTGTGGTGTGAATTGAAGGAGTAAGATGACTGCCAATAGCCAACTTATCTTCGGTAGGGGACTTCGACGTGCATTTACAAGGCGTGGCTTTGTACCCTTAGTGCGTCCGCGTCAGCAACGAACCCTGTCTCTGGTACAGAGTCTGAACGGAGATTTTTTTAAGCGTTCATTTGACATTGTGTTTTCCCTATCGGTTCTGATTTTGTTTTCTCCGGTTTATTTGATACTGAGCTTGTTAATTGCCCTGAGTTCCCCTGGTAGCGTGTTTTACGTCCAGGAAAGAGTCGGCAAAAATCGCCAACGGTTTGGGTGTATCAAATTCAGAACCATGGTCAGTAATGCAGATGAGGTGCTGGTGGAGATTATGGAAACCTCTCCTAACCTGCGCCAAGAGTTTCAGGATACGTTTAAACTTAAACATGATCCTCGAATTACCTGGATCGGTAGATTCTTGCGTGTGACCAGCCTTGATGAGTTTCCCCAGTTCTGGAATGTTCTCAAAGGTGATATGAGTGTAGTAGGCCCCAGACCTCTGGTGGCCGAGGAATTGCATAAATATGGTCGTCACATGGATAAGGTTCTAACCATCAGACCGGGAATCACTGGACTATGGCAAGTCTCAGGGCGCAATGATATTCCCTATCCTCGTCGAGTTCAGATTGATTTGCACTATGTTAATTTCAAGAATTTCTGGATTGACCTATGGATCATTATCAAAACTATTGGTGTGGTAATTTTCCCCAAGGATAATGGTGCTTATTAACCTGGAGGGGTGAGTCATCGGAAATTATCTAGTCCTACCCGGTTTCTGAGTTAAGATATTTATGGTTCTTGTCAAAGTAACCGGGTTTTTTATGATAGAGGTGGCTGGGAAACTTGCCCCACTAGGGAATAATCATGAGGGTGCATAATAGAGTATAGACAACCGCCATGGGCGGGCTGCTTCGTATGGAAAGGAAAATCATCAGATGTCAAACAATAAACCAGCGTTAATTACGGGTATCACAGGTCAAGATGGTTCATATCTGAGTGAGTTACTGTTAGAAAAAGGCTACGAAGTTCACGGAATTATTCGGCGTAGTTCTAGTTTTAATACAGACCGCATTGAACATATTTACAAAGACCCCCATCATCCTAATGCTCGGTTATTCTTACACTATGGGGATTTAACAGATGGTACGACTCTGCGCCGTATCCTGGAGGAAGTTAAGCCGGTAGAAATTTATAATCTGGGGGCTCAATCCCATGTGCGGGTGAGTTTTGACTGTCCAGAATATACTGTTGATACGGTCGGTTTAGGGGTATTAAGACTATTAGAAGCTATTCGAGATTATCAGCACCGCACAGGGATTCAGGTGCGTTTTTATCAAGCAGGTTCTTCGGAAATGTTTGGGAAAGTGCAGGAAATCCCCCAGAAGGAAACCACACCTTTTTACCCTCGTAGTCCCTATGCTTGTGCGAAGGTTTACGGACACTGGCAAACGGTTAATTATCGGGAATCCTACGGTTTATTTGCCTGTAATGGTATCCTGTTTAATCATGAAAGTCCCCGCCGTGGTCCGACTTTTGTTACCCGCAAAATTACCCGCGCTGTAGCCAGGATTGTTAAGGGAATGCAGAAAGAACTTTATCTGGGTAATCTGGATGCTAAACGGGACTGGGGCTATGCTAAGGATTATGTGCGGGGAATGTGGATGATGTTGCAACATGATCAACCGGATGATTATGTTTTGGCAACTAATGAAACTCATTCAATTCGCGAGTTTCTGGATGTGGCTTTTAATTATGTTAATTTGGATTGGCATGAGTATGTAAAATTTGATGAACGCTATTTACGCCCGGCTGAGGTGGAATTGCTGATTGGGGACTCGAGTAAAGCCCAAAATGTCTTGGGTTGGAAGCCGTTAGTGTCTTTTGAGGAGTTGGTAAAGCTGATGGTTGATAGTGACCTAACACTATTAGAAGAACCTCATCAAGAGGGAGACCATTTTGATTAATTCTTAGACTAAATAATGGGTAAATTACATGAATACTCTGGATTTACAAAACCAACGCATTTTGGTGACGGGAGGGGCTGGTTTTCTGGGAAAACAGGTGATTGACCAGCTTCTGAAGGCGGGGGCAAAATCGGAAAATATTTCGGTATCGCGATCGCATAATTGTGACCTGCGAAACTTAGAAGCCTGTCAACAAGCAGCTAAAGGTCAGGATATCATTATCCATTTGGCGGCCCATGTGGGGGGTATCGGCTTAAATCAGGTAAAACCCGCTGAGTTGTTCTACGATAACCTGATGATGGGGACCCAGTTGATTCACTCAGCCTATCAAGCAGGGGTCAAGAAATTTGTCTGTGTAGGGACTATCTGCGCTTATCCCAAATTTACCCCGGTTCCCTTCCAGGAAGATGACTTATGGAATGGCTACCCAGAGGAAACTAATGCCCCCTATGGAATCGCCAAAAAAGCCCTATTGGTGCAATTGCAAGCCTACCGACAGCAGTATGGGTTTAATGGCATTTACTTATTGCCGGTGAATCTCTACGGCCCAGAGGATAATTTTAATCCGAAAAGTTCCCATGTGATTCCGGCTTTGGTGCGTAAGGTCTATGAGGCGCAACAACGGGGGGATAAACAGCTTCCGGTGTGGGGTGATGGTAGTCCTAGTCGCGAGTTTCTTTATTCGACTGACGCGGCGCGGGGAATTGTCATGGCTACCCAACATTATGACGAACCAGACCCGGTGAATTTGGGGACTAATTCTGAGGTGACGATTCGGGACCTGGTAGAGTTGATTTGTGAGTTGATGGAGTTTCAGGGAGAAATTGTCTGGGAAACTGATAAGCCTAATGGTCAACCGCGCCGCTGTTTAGACACAAATCGGGCTAAGGAAAGGTTTGGGTTTGTGGCTGAGGTGGAGTTTCGCCAGGGTCTGAAAAATACTATTGACTGGTATCGACAAAATCCTGATCTGTGAGTAAGTCTCAACTACGCCGCCGTTTGTTAAGCGATCGCCAATCTCTAGCCGCGACTGTTTGGCGACAAAATAGCGATCGCATTACTGACCATCTACAGGCTTGGTGGCGATTTCAGCAAGCCAAGACTATCTTGGCTTATTTTAGTTTTCGCCAAGAACCCGATTTAAGTCCTCTCTGGTACGTCTCCCCAGAAAAAGTCTGGGGGTTTCCTCGCTGTGTGGATGGGTCTTTAATTTGGCATCACTGGCGGCCGGAAAATGCCCGCCAAAGGGGGTCTTTTGGTTTAATGGAACCGGACCCCCGCTTACGGGTTTTGCAGCCGTCTGAGGTCGATTTAATCCTGGTTCCGGCCGTTTCCTGTGATGACTGTGGCTATCGGTTGGGATATGGGGGAGGATTTTATGATCGGATGTTGAGTCAGTCTGAGTGGTCTAAAATTCCTACGGTGGGAATTGTGTTTGCGGCCGCCAGGGTGGATACTCTCCCTAGGGATAGTTGGGACCAGCCTTTGGCGGCGGTTTGTACAGAGGAGGGTATATGGGAGTTTCCAAAATAACTTCTGGTGGGGGGGCAAATTATCGGGCGATCGCCACTTATATGGTATTAATTGCTATAGCGATCGCTATGCTATTTCCCCTATTTTGGTTGGTGGGAACTGCCTTTAAATCCCCTACCGAAAACATCTTTCAGGTTCCCCCCCAGTTTATTCCAAGGGAACCTACTTTCACTAATTTTGTCAGAGTTTGGCAAACCAATCCCTTTGGTCGCTATTTATTTAATAGTACCCTCGTCGCCCTTTTAACCGTCGGATTAAATCTGCTATTTTGTTCCTTGGCGGCCTATCCTTTGGCGCGCTTAAACTTTTGGGGTCGCGATTTTCTCCTAAGTGCGATCGTTTCCACCATCATGATACCCTTTCAGATTGTCATGATTCCTCTGTATATTCTAGCGGTACAGTTAGGATTAAGAAATACTTATTTAGGCATTATTTTTCCATCTTTAGCCTCCGCTTTTGGCATCTTTCTATTGCGACAGGCATTTATGGGAGTTCCCAAAGAGTTAGAAGAAGCCGCCAGAATTGATGGCTGTTCAGAATTAGGGATTTGGTGGCATATTATGATCCCCTCAGTCCGTCCCGCCTTAATGACCTTAGCCATTTTTGTATTTATCGGGTCTTGGAGTGATTTTCTCTGGCCCTTAATTGTAGTCGATCGCCCAGAATATTATACCATCCCTTTAGGCGTGGCAAATCTAGCCGGAACTTTTTCTCTCGATTGGCGGATAGTCGCCGCCGGTTCCGTCATTTCTATCGCTCCTGTGTTACTACTATTTTTAATCGTACAACGGTATATTGTGCCTACAGATACAGCTACGGGGGTTAAAGGTTGAGGATTATTAATCTCAGTCCTAATAATCAAAATCATATCCACCAGGCGGCGACTTTATTAGTCGCAGAATTTCGGGAAAATTGGCCGAATGCTTGGCCGACTTATGAACGTGGTTTAGCCGAGGTTATGGAGTCTTTTGGCGACGATAGAGTTAATCTAGTCGCCGTCGATGAAAATGATAATCTTCTAGGCTGGATTGGTGGTATTAGCCAATATCAAGGCCATGTTTGGGAATTACATCCTTTGGTAGTCAAAAGGGATTATCAAGGGTTAGGAATCGGGCGAAAATTGGTCGCCAATTTAGAGGATTATGTCCGCTCACAAGGAGGGTTAACCTTATGGTTGGGTACCGATGACGAAAATAATTTAACCTCCCTATCTGGTGTCGAATTATACCCCCATTTTTGGGAAAATATTGCTAACATAAAAAACCATGGTCGTCATCCCTATGAATTTTATCAGAAATGCGGTTTTGCAATTATGGGAGTAGTCCCCGATGCTAACGGTATCGGGAAACCTGATATTTTGATGGCTAAATCTCTGAGAATTGACAATCATCCTAAATCCAACTGAGGAATCATGAATCATCCCACAACTAAGCATCAAAAAATTACATCCTGTTACTGGGGAATTTCTGAACTACCTGGGTTAGATACAGGTAATATTAAACTCCTGAATCAATGTGGTATTGAAAACACCCAGCAACTGCTCACGCGCGGGAGTAATAATGCTAATAAAATCGCCTTATCTAACCAACTAGGTATCAACATCAGAGATATCAGTAAATGGGTCGCAATGTCCGACTTAGCCAGGGTTCCCAGTATTGGCTATCAATATTGTGGTGTCCTTTTGCACAGTGGCGTAAGTTCAGTTAACCAACTATCTCAGATGTCTATTCAACAACTGCATAAACAGATTTTACGGCTCTATGTAGGAACCTTGCAATCTCGCCAACTCTGTCCATCTGTTGATGTCATCCAAACCTGGATTAAACAAGCTAAAATTTTGCATAAAATTAATTAATAATTACTAGATGAAATCATGAATTTTGCCGAAGATTTGCGACAAAATGCACCAGCCACCGAAAGAAACCGCGAACCTATTTTAGAGGTCTTAAAAAGGGTGTTGCCCGCCACGGGAACCGTTTTAGAAGTAGCCAGCGGCACAGGACAACACGCGGTTTTTTTTGCTCCCCGTCTCTCCCCTAGGCGGTGGCTACCTTCCGACCCGCAACCTTTGTTACAACAGAGTATTAAAGCATGGCAAATTCATTCACCTTCAGATAATCTTTACCCTCCCCTACAGTTAAATGTAGAAGCTAATCCTTGGCCAGTGGAAGGGAATGATTTACCCTGGGAATTATCGGAATTTCCCATCACTGCTATTGTAGCAATTAACCTGATTCATATTTCGCCTTGGTCGGCTTGTGAAGGGTTAATGGCGGGAAGCGATCGCATTTTGAAACCGGGGGGAATTTTATATCTCTATGGACCCTATAAAATAGCTGGAAAACACACCGCACCTAGTAACGCTTCCTTTGATGAATATTTGCGAACTTCTAACCCTAAGTGGGGTGTCAGAAACCTTGATGATGTGGTAGAATTAGCCAAGGGTTATAACCTAGAATTGGTGGAAACCGTCCCTATGCCTGCTAATAATTTCTCGGTAGTTTTTAGGCGTTGTTAATACTGACTGAGAATGGGAATAATTAAACCATAGCAAATAGTCGAAGTATCGACCGCCACAAACTGACGAGGAAATTTTCAGATTGACGGGAGGATGTCGGCTGCTGATAACCAGTGTAGTAGGGAGGTAGTTGGTCAGTCATGAGGGTGACACCATTGCGGGTTTCTTGCACTCCAATAGGTATTGAACCCCCACTAAACGTGAGAAAACCAACATTAGCATAACTCAGGGATGAGTCAATGTTAATAAATCCGGGAATATCTGCAAATCTGCCATTTAAAATCAAGCCGCCTAATACCTCTGTTTTACCGCCATTAATGGTTTTTACCAAAGTTCCCTCATCCTCGGTTTTATATCCAAGAATCCACAGAGACCCGCCATCATTGGTAATCCTAGGACTATGTATAGTTTCCGGGTTAATTTGACGCATCCACACATTTTGATTAGTAAACACCCATGGACCGCCGCCAACGTCTTCAATATAGACATCTCCGCCGTTTCCTTGGGTGCTACTATAGCGATTGACAATAGAACTAGAAATAATCAAAGTGCGATCGCTTTCATGTACAATAGAAATAGAAGCCGCTTCTACTCTTTCTATAATCACCGTCGGGGATGTTCCCTGTGCCACCCTAATGACACCATCACCAACAATTCTAGCCTCCGTAGCAATTAACCGCTGTACATTACCCCTTAATTCCAAAGTTCCATTAACATCCCAAACCCCATTAGGAAGATAAACAGTTTTCCCTCCCGAATCAATAGCTGCTTGTATCGCCTCTGTATCATCAATTCCATCATTAGGATTCCCCCCATAAGCCAGGGGACTTACCCAGTCTGATAAATCATGCCAAGGCAATTCTGGAGTTTCTTTAATCGGCAGATTTAGCATAGTTTGGGGACTGTCAAAAAGACTCTGAAACTCTCCCCTAGCTATCCACTCCCTCACATAACCATCAGGTTGAGAAGCATTCCCACGACCTTTATCATTCTGCAAAATTGCCTGTTTATATCCCGAAGTCCTCAATTGGCGAACATACATAGCTTTTTGGTTATGAATAGCTGGTAATTCGGAAGCCGAACCCAATCCAGTTAACTCAGAATCAATCAGCGTAAAAACACTACCACCATCAGGCATATTCCAAACTGCTGTCACTTCATTGGTACTCTGCAAACCTCGGACAAAAACCTGTTGATTAAAGTTTTTCCAGCCGTATTGGTTTTGGTTTTTCAGGGTAATATTTTCGAGGGTTTGACTGGCTGTCGGGTTCCAGGTTTGGATACCGATATCAAATCCGACTACATGAATATTTTTAGCTAATAGGGGCCCATTTTCATCAATGGAAAGGTTTAAGCCGATTCTCCCTTGACCATCTCTTGAGATGATTTTAACGTTGCGAATTAAACCCTGATTATTGGCAATAAAATCTATCCCATTAACGTTAGGGTTACCGCGACCAATATCAACGGTCAGGTCTCGAATACTGTTCCGAAATCGCTGCGCGGGTGGGGAACCTGTCCAAATTACTGATGTATCTAAACCTGAGTTATCATCAAGTTTAATAATAGTTCCGTCGCGGCTTTGACCTTGTAGAATGTTCCGTTTTTCGGTTCCCGCATATCTAATTTGACCGCTAACGTTATATACTCCATCGGGAAAGTAAAAAATATGATTTCCGGTTGGGTGGTCGTTTAAAGCCCGTTGAATTGCCTCTGTGTCGTCTTTGCCATCGTTAGGAATAGCGCCATAGGTGGTCACGTCTACTACACCCGCATCTGCTGGAAAAACGATGGCTGCATAGACTAGAGGAATTAACATGATTTTTGCTTGGGGAAAAGGGCAATCTGGGTATCAATTATACAATATTTATTTGGCTTTGATGGGTTGGGGGGTTGACAGGCTGCGGGAAATCATGGTAATATATTGACATACTCTTATATTATAATTGAGATATTTTAATCAATTCTGAAATTGAAAATATCCCCATTCTCTAATATAGTAGCATGGGAATCTGGAAAAAGCAACCGCCCCCGCCTCATTGGGGTTGGGGCCGTTACAAAACTTAACATAATTCCGGCGAGAGGATGTGAACTATTTACCTTTACGTCCGGCGGTAGTGTCGATCGCCTGTAGTTCGGAGAGTCTAAAAGTGACTAATTTATCCCAATTTCCGCCTTCAAATAAAACGGCAGCTTTGCCGTCAGCGACTCTTTGGACTTGTCCTTGAAACTCATAGTAGGTATCATTTACATTAACAACGCGAACGGCGGAACCTGGTAAAATCATGTTTTTATTATCCTGAAAAATGGTGGAATATAAGGCAGGCGGCCAGAGAAATTGATGATGGTCAATTATCCCTGGTGCCGGGAAGGGGAGAGAGTTAAGCCAAAGCCATAACTGAGACCCTAGCGGCGATTTTTTGTGCGATCGCAGTCAACTCCTGAGCGGAGGCGGAGTCGGGGTGAGAGATCACAATAGGAACCCCAGAATCCCCCCCTTGTCGGACAGGCATTTCGAGGGGAATAGCGCCCAAGAGGGGTACTCCCAACTCATCAGCAGTTTTCTGACCGCCGCCGGAGCCAAAGATATCATACTTGCGATCGGGGAGATCTGGGGGGACAAAATAGCTCATATTTTCGACAATACCCAAAATAGACACCCCCAACTGTTCAAACATTTTTAAGCCTTTGCGGGAGTCCAAGAGAGAGACTTCTTGGGGGGTAGTAACAATGACGGCCCCAGACATAGGAACAGCTTGTGCGAGGGTTAACTGAGCATCTCCGGTTCCGGGTGGCATATCAACAATAAGATAATCCAACTCACCCCAATACACCTGATAGAGAAACTGTCGGATAATGCCATTTAACATAGGACCACGCCAAATGACAGGTTGATCGCGATCGATGAGAAAAGCCATGGACACCAACTTAACGCCATAGTTAAAAGCGGGTTCCAAGCGATCGCCTTCAGGGGTTTGCTGAACCATGACCTGAGTATCAGCGAGGCCCAACATAGTGGGGTCATTAGGGCCATAGATATCAGCATCAATCAAACCGACCTTAGCACCGGTAGAGGCGAGGGCGACGGCCACATTAACCGCAACGGTACTTTTACCAACCCCCCCCTTACCGCTAGAAATAGCGAAGATATTTTTCACCCCGCTAATTCCCTGACGGTCTGGGAGAGATTTTTGTTGTGGAGTTTCCGCCGTGACATCTACGTCGACAGTATCGACTCCGGGAAGCTGTTTAACAGCCTTTTGACAATCTTCGACGATAAACTCGCGCAGAGGACAAGCGGGGGTAGTCAAAACCAGGGTAAAACGGACATCTCCGCCAGTGATTTCCACATTACGGATCATGTTCAATTCGACCAAACTCTTTTGTAGTTCGGGGTCTTGAACGGGTCTTAAAACTTCGAGTACGGAACTGGCATCTAACTTATCTGGCATGATATATGGCTGTCACTATCTGGTAATACTGCTAATAGTTTAACTGGGAAAGGGTGTTGTTACTGGTGGTAGTAGCAAATGGTAGTCCCACCGGGAAGGTTTTCATAGTTAACTGTTAAGTTATATGGACTTATGGGTTAAACAACTTGACTGAGTAATCCATAAGCCGGGAAGATAAACTCATTTCGCTTTCGATAGGGTTGATGGCTCATCAAGTGCGAAAATATAAGATACAAGAGGTTAATTAGATTATGACAGTTTCGACGGCTTCTGATACGGCTATAGTTCAATCACCCCCTCCGGCAGACTCCCGGGAGCGTGTGAGTCACTGGATGAAACAAATTCAGGATGAAATCTGCACGGGATTAGAGGGACTAGATGGGGCTAAAACCTTTGTTGAGGATGCTTGGGAGCGCCCGGAAGGGGGTGGCGGTCGGACTAGGGTGCTCCGAGAAGGTAATGTTTTTGAACAAGGGGGAGTTAACTTTTCGGAGGTATGGGGCCAGAATTTGCCACCGTCGATTTTAAGCCAGCGTCCAGAGGTGGAAGGTCATGGATTTTATGCGACGGGAACTTCGATGGTGCTACATCCCCGTAACCCCTATGTGCCAACCGTTCACCTGAATTATCGCTATTTCGAGGCGGGTCCGGTTTGGTGGTTTGGTGGGGGTGCGGATTTAACTCCCTACTACCCATTTGCGGAGGATGCAGCCCACTTTCATAAAACCTTAAAGGAGGCTTGCGATCGCCATCATAGCGAGTATTACCCGGTATTTAAACGCTGGTGTGATGAGTATTTTCATCTGACACACCGCAATGAAGCCAGGGGAATTGGTGGTATTTTCTTTGACTACCAAGGCGGTGAGGGTTTACTATATCGTGGGCCTTATACTGAAAGCGAGGCGGCGATTTATAGCGATCGCATGGGCGCACCGGAATCACGGGACTGGGAGGCTTTGTTTAGTTTTATCCAAGACTGTGGTAAATCTTTCTTACCTTCATACGGTCCCATTGTAGAGCGTCGTAATTCTATCGAATATGGCGATCGTGAACGGAATTTCCAGCTTTATCGTCGAGGAAGATATGTAGAATTTAATTTAGTCTACGATCGAGGCACAATTTTCGGGTTGCAAACCAAAGGTCGCACCGAGTCGATTCTCATGTCTCTACCTCCTTTGGTAAGATGGGAGTATGGTTATCAACCTGAAGCGGGTACGCCGGAAGCTGAACTCTATGAGACGTTCTTAAAACCTCAAGATTGGTCTAACTGGACGGCTCCTGACTCACAGGCCTAAGTTCAACCGTAAGTCTCATGGGACTTGTGAACGGGGACTAAGTGCCAGAATCAGGGAAAAGGACAGAAATCGATCTTAATTTGGTCCCCGGACAACAGCTAATCTGATAACCGGAATGGTATTCTTGGTCAAGGGTCGATGCTCTTGCTAGACCCAAGTTTGGCCGATATTGGCCTGATGCTGACTAGAAGGCGCTTGGTCAACAAGGATCTGTGGTTGGGAAGGTTTGCACCTCTGTTGGGGTTATACTTTCTGAGGGATGGGGTCTTTGATAGCTCCAAGAACTTTCATTTTCTTTCGGCTTGAGGCTACCTAAAAATGCCATAGGGTGACTTCGGTGAATACTCAGCAGCCAGTAGGTTACTGTATAAATCACCGAGCCAAATCCCCGTCACAGTTTTGGCGGGGACTGTCAAAGTCAAAGAAGCAACCATCGCAAAATCAAGAATTTCAGAGGGGACGGTCAGTGATTCATATCGATCAAAAGGAACATACGACCCAGGATGGCACTAAGGTCATAGTATTAGCACCAACAGGACGCTTAGATATCACCACCGCTTGGCAGTTTCGTCTCAAACTGCAAGAATGTATATCTAAGCTGAGTCGTCATGTGGTCGTGAATTTGGGTCAGGTGAACTTTATCGACAGTTCCGGGTTGACCTCCCTAGTGGCTGGTATGCGAGATGCTGATAAAGTTAAGGGTAGTTTCCGCATCTGTAATGTTCACCCAGAAGCTAAACTGGTGTTTGAAGTGACGATGATGGATTCTGTGTTTGAGATTTTTGAGACGGAAAAGGAAGCCTTAGAGGGCGGTGTCAGAGCTAGTTAAGGCGGTGAAAGTTGAAGTTAGGCAAGAATAGCCGGGGGTTCATCTACGAAGTCCCGGTTGTTGGTGCTAATCATTGCTGATTGCTATAACTACTATTCTCAGTCTTGGCAAATGTACCGTCTCAGGGGACAATTAGTTTAAGTCCCTCCCGGTCACATAGACGCGGGGCTTTTAGAAATTTTAACCGTGAACAATATCCGCACTGTTTCAGATACCAAGCGAGCGTTTTACCACATCCATACTCGGCCGATTAACTCTATCTATCGTCGCGTGGTTGAGGAGTTAATGGTGGAAATGCACCTATTGTCGGTCAATGTCGATTTTCAATATGACCCCATTTATGCCCTGGGTGTGGTCACGGCTTTCGATCGCTTTATGCAAGGATACACCCCCGAAACCGATAAATTGTCGATTTGGGCGGCTTTGATTGGGGCTCAAGAAAGCGACCCTAATCAATATCGCGCTGATGCTACGGCTTTAGAGGCTCAAGCGGCATCCCTTGCGGTGAAAGATTTGACCGACAAGGCTAAGATAGCTCAGGAAAGTTCCGGGGATGACCCTTTGCAGTCCTGTTTTCATGCGATCGCCAATAACCCTAAATTCAAATACTCTCGGCTACTTGCCATTGGTTTATATACTCTCCTAGAAAAAAGTGATGCCACAGCAGCTCAGGACTCAGAAGGGTTAAAAACAATCCTCAGTGACTTTAGTGAGGCTTTAAGGCTGCCTAAAGATAAGCTGGTGAAGGATTTAGACCTGTACCGCACCAACCTAGAAAAGGTAGCTCAGGCGCGGTTAATGGTGGATGAGATGACCCAAGCGGAACGCAAGAAGCGGGAACAACGGGCCGCCCAAACCCAAACTGCCGCCTCTGGTAGCAAGAATCCTAGCAAAGATGATCAGGTGTCCGATTCCTAAGCCAGAATTAGTTAACTGGTTATCGGTGGCGATCGCAATAGGTGTATTAATTGGCACCAACGATCGCGATCGCCTCGATTAGCTTGGGGTATTAGTTTCGTGATCCGGTTCGTAGTCTTCCGCGTAAGCCTTCAGTAAACCGCTCATTTGTCCCAATAGAGAACTGTCGGATATCTGGCCTAAAACTTTTTGGTTTTGGGCGGCGCGGTCTAAGTTTCGTGCAATAGCCTCTTTCACCTGGCTAGCAATGAGGGCTTGTAGTTCCTCCTTAGCGCGAGACCTCTGATATTGTGCCCCTTCTTCTGTGGTAGCATACAGTGGCGGTAAGCGGTTGAGGGCATAGGCGGCAATATCCCCCACATCCAAAGACTGCTCACTTACCTCGTCAATTTGGGCGACTTGAGCGATCGCTTCACTGAGAACCAACTCTTCCATCACATTAATAAACTGCTTGCGGGGTAACACAACCACTTCCCCCGTCAACAAAGCACCCATAAGGCGATCGAGCGCCATATACTCCTCGATGGATAATTCTGAAGCTGTATTACATATCCGCCCTACCTCTGCTTCCATAGATGGTGTCAAATAACCATCCTGTAAGGCTTGATCAACAATTCTTTCAATACTCATAACGTTTCCCATCTTATCGCCATATTAGTTCTACACCAATCAACCACTGATTAACTCAAACTCCACAAAACTAAATTGTCTAATCACCATCGACAGAATAAATTATTCTATACCGTCAAACCGCCAAGGCACTGGATCCACAGATTGGCCGTGAACATAAAGACCCCAATGAAGGTGTGGTCCCGTAGATGCTCCCGTTGATCCGATCGCCCCAATGGTTTGGCCTGCTGTCACCATTTGTCCTTCCTGCACATCAATGCGACTCAAGTGAAGGAAAATACTGGTAACTCCCTGACCGTGATCAATACCAATAGTGTCACCGTGGATTTCAAATCCTTGGGACTCACGCCCCACCAAAACCACCCGACCCGCTGCTGGTGCTATCACCGGAGAACCCGTCGGGGCTGCATAATCAACCCCTCGATGATAATAGTTTGGGGCGAACTCCCCGTTATAGTATCTTCGGACCCCATAAATTGTCGTCACCTCACCGGAACTTGGACGTAAAAAAGGCCCATTCCAATGTCTTTCGGGAGTAACAATTCGTTTAAATTCATCAACCCGGTCAAACTCATAATCAGTACCTCTGCGCCCCGCGCTATCTGGTGGTAGCCAAATTGACTGGGTGGGAAAACGGCGATCGCGCAATTGCACGCTCACATTACTCTGTTGGCTACCGTTGCTAATCTGAATTGATGTCGCACCCGGTTGGTCTAGGGGGGTCGTCGGAATTAAAGCCCGATAGCGATCGCCACCCACCGAAAACAGAGGATAGTTTTTTCCTCCCATGGTCACTGTTGGTTGCGAGTCCCCGCTATTCACCCCACTGATCACCACCGAAATAGTATCTCCCAACTGAGGGGACGTAGGGCTAACTTGAACTTGAAAGGCTACCGCCGGCTTAGTTACAATCAGCAACACAGCAGCAAGTGCTAAAAACAAGCTGCTGGTTAGTCGTTTGATTTGACGGCTTTTTCCGTAAACACCAGTCATGGCGTACTCTGGTAATTGTATCATTAATCTCTCTTTCTTCTGTTAACTCATCAATTCGGACTTATTGTAACCAATCCGATCATTTTTCCAGAGTTTGAGTGTAGCGTTTCCGCGATCTTCTATGTTGTCTACTTCTGATCAAAATCTGTCGCGCCTCAGTTTAACTATTCGTGGTGCTGTTCAAGGTGTCGGGTTTCGGCCCTTTGTCTATCGACTCGCTACCCAACTCAACCTCAAGGGCTGGGTAAATAATTCTGTGGGGGGGGTTTTTATTGAAGTCGAAGGCGTATCTGAGAGTCTTGAGCGCTTCCAGCAGCGCCTGCAAATAGAAAAACCACCAATATCTCATATTCACAGTTTAGAAGCCGTTTGGCTGCCTCTGGTTGGCTATTCTCACTTTGAGATTAGAGCTTCTCAGTCAACCCTTCAGGGCGCTAAATCAGCCATCGTTTTGCCAGATCTCGCCACCTGTCCCCAATGCTTACAAGATATTTTTGACCCCCATAACCGCCGTTTCCGCTATCCCTTTACCAATTGTACTAATTGCGGGCCGCGCTACAGCATTATTAAAACTCTCCCCTATGACCGGGAGAATACTACTATGGCCGCCTTCCAAATGTGTCCTAATTGCGATCGCGAATATCACCACCCCGGCGATCGCCGTTTTCATGCTCAACCTAATGCTTGTCCCGTCTGTGGTCCCATTTTAGAATTATGGAATCATCAGGGACAGGTTTTGGCTAACCGCCATCATGCCTTATTACAAGCCGCCGCCGCCATTGGTCGCGGTCAAATTGTCGCCATCAAGGGTTTGGGAGGCTTCCAGTTACTTGTAGATGCTACTAATGCCGCCGCCGTTGAACAATTGCGAATCCGTAAGCATCGACCCCATAAACCTTTTGCCGTAATGTATCGCAGTATACAGCAAATATCCCAGGTTTGTGATATGTCCGCCGCCGAGGAACAATGGTTGCGATCGCCTCAAGCCCCCATTGTCCTATTATCAAGGCGGCGCGGTGTATCCCCCGTCGCCGATAATGTCGCCCCCGGTAATCCTAATTTGGGCGTAATGTTACCTTATACCCCCCTCCATCATTTATTGATGGCCGAGTTCGATTTTCCCATTGTTGCCACCAGCGGGAATTTTTCTAACGAACCCATCTGTACCGACGAGACAGAAGCCCTCCAACGTTTGGGGAAAATTGCCGATATCTTTCTCGTTCACAACCGCCCTATCGCCCGCCCAGTAGATGATTCCGTCGTGCGGAGTGTTTTGGGTCGATCTGTTGTTATTCGCCGCGCCAGAGGTTATGCACCCCTACCTGTGACAATTTTAGACACAAATAGCCACAATACAACACTTAATTCAAGTCTATCACAAACCATTTCTAATTGTCAATACCCATTTATTTTAGCAGTAGGTGGACACTTAAAAAACACCATTGCTATTGCCGTAGAAAAACAAGTTTTTATCAGTCAATATATTGGCAATTTGCAAAGTCCACAGGCGTTTCAGGCGTTTAAGGAAGCAATTAATAGCCTCAGTAATATCTATGATTTTAAGCCTGATGTGATTGCTTGCGACGCACACCCAGACTATCTTTCTACTCAGTTTGCGTATCAATTAGCTGCTGAGATTTTCCAAAAAGAAAAACGGCAAGTTCCCGTCATTCCAGTACAACATCATTATGCTCATGTTTTAGCCGTTATGGCAGAACATAAATTATCATTTCCCGTCTTAGGAGTAGCTTGGGACGGCACTGGTTATGGACTAGATGAAACTATCTGGGGGGGAGAGTTTCTCCTAATTAATAAAATCGGCTTTCAGCGCGTCGGACATTGGCGCACTTTCCCACTTCCCGGAGGTGATAAAGCCGTCCTAGAACCCCGACGATTAGGCTTAGGATTATTATATGAATTGTGGGGGGAACAGTTATCTGAGTATGGGGATGATCAGAAAATTAGCTTCGGGAATTTCCCACAGTTAAAGCTAATTTTGCAAATGCTGAACCGGAAAGTTAATACACCTAGAACATCTAGTGTTGGGAGGTTATTTGATGCGATCGCTTTTTTAGTCGGTCACGGCGAAAATATCAGTTTTGAAGGACAAGCCGCCATGGGGTTAGAATTGGCGATCGGCGATTTAATCACTGACGATTATTACCCAATTAATTGCTGCCAAAGTTCAGGTAAAATAATTTTAGATTGGGAACCCATGGTCAAGCAGATAATTAAAGACTTTTACAATCATGTTCCTGTCAGCTTAATCTCCGCTAAATTTCACAATACCTTAGTAGAAGGAATCATCATGGTATCTCAAAACTTTCCAGAGGTTCCCCTTGTCTTAACTGGAGGATGTTTTCAAAACCGCTATTTATTAGAAAAAGCTATTCAGCGACTAACTTCAGAAGGAATTATTCACTATTGGTCTAAACAGATTCCTACCAATGATGGCGGGTTAGCATTAGGACAAGTTATGGCTATTATAATGAATCATCCACCATCAAATTAACCGTATTATCAATTATCCATTAATTCACTGGTGGGTGAGGGCGGGTTTATTTATATTCTCCTGGGGAATTTATGATTGACTGAGGAACCCGCCCCTAGGAAATTATCCATTAATTCACTGGTGGGGTGAGGGCGGGTTTATTGATATTCTCCTGGGGAATTTATGATTGACTGAGAAACCCGCCCCTAGGAAATTATCCATTAATTTACTGGTGGGGTGAGGGCGGGTTTATTGATATTCTCCTGGGGAATTTATGATTGACTGAGAAACCCGCCCCTACGAAATTATCCATATTATCCATTAATTTACTGGTGGGGTGAGGGCGGGTTTATTTATAGCGGTTCGGTGGATTGGTGAGGTACTTTTCAAAGCCCCTCTCCCCTCTTGGGAGAGGGGTTTGGGGTGAGGGCTATACCTTATGGATATGAGAAACGCTATATCCATTAATTTACTGGTGGGGTGAGGGCGGGTTTATTGATATTCTCCTGGGGAATTTATGATTGACTGAGGAACCCGCCCCTACGAAATTATCCATTATTCATTACTCATTGATAGTACATCAACAGTAAAACCAGAAGTTTTTAACTGTTGTACGATCGCCTCTTGGTTTTCTACCCAGAATTGTGACCCAAAGCGCACCAGTCGTTTAGGCGAAACTTGACCATCAACAACGGCTTGAATAGGAACCCTTCTTAACTCCTGATTACCTCGATATTCTTCTAAAATTACTTTCAGGGTTTGTAACCTTTCTAATTGGCAAATTTCTTCAGGAGTTAAATAGAGTTGAATAATCCAATCAGCCGCCAAATTAGGCATAATTTCCGAGGGGGAACCTGGCTGATTATTCGGTTTAACTAACTCATCAGCAGACTTGATAGCCTCCACAATAATTTGAGTTTGATCATCCCGTTTTTCCACCTTCCCCTCAACCACAACAACCGCATTTTCTTTTAACTCCTGTTGTACCGCCTCATAACTACTAGGAAACACCACAGCATCAATTTGTCCCGTCAAATCTTCTAGTAATAGAAACGCCATGCGATCGCCTTTTTTAGTCAAATGGGGCTTAATATTAATTAAAGTCGCCGCCACCTTAACAGCAGCTTTTGACTTTTGTTCTGACAGTTTATCCACAGTCACATTATCTGGCAGTACCCCTGAGTCTAACAAAGACTTGAGAGGGTGATCCGAAACATAAAACCCTAGTAATTCCTTCTCAAATTGCAACTTATCTTTAGGCGCATAATCATCACTTTTAGGAAAAGTAGGTTCCCCAGAAGGTGAATTACTCTCAGTATTTGCATAATTGACCAAATCAAACAAATTCGTTTGACCAATTTCCCGATTTTTCGCCCTATCTTGCGCCCAAGGAATAACTATATTCAAATATTCAATTGATTGCTTGCGGTTAGCATGGAGACTATCAAAAGCACCCGATTTAATTAAAGATTCCAAAGCGCGACTATTAACCATTTGTAAATTAATGCGATCGCACAAATCCGCCAAACTCCGAAAAGGTCCCCCTTCCTCTCGTACAGATAGCAAATGTTCAATCGCACCATCTCCCACATTTTTAATCGCCGACAACCCAAACACAATCCGATTTTCTATAGGCRTAAAATCCACATTAGAGCGATTAATATCAGGGGGAACAACATCGATACCCAAATGCTTACATGACTCAATATAAGCCTTAACCTTGTCAGTATTGCCACTATTCTCCGTCAGCAAAGCCGCCATATACTCTGTCGGATAATTAGCCTTTAAGTAAGCCGTCTGATAAGTAATGTAACCGTAGGCTGTAGAATGGGATTTATTAAAACAATATTCCGCGAACTTAACCATTTGGTCAAACAAATGTTCTGCGATATTTTGAGGGACCCCATTGCGCGTCGCACCATCAATAAAAGTTTCCCGATGCTTCTGCATTTCCGATGCTTTCTTTTTCCCCATAGCACGTCGCAGCAAGTCCGCCTGACCCAAAGAATACCCCGCCAAATCTTGAGCCATTTTCATAATTTGTTCTTGATAGACCAAAATTCCATAGGTCTCATTCAAAATAGGTTCCAAAAGTTTATGCTCATAGCGAATTGGCTCTCGTTTATGCTTACGATTAATAAACTGAGGAATTAAACCAGCGTCTAAAGGTCCCGGTCGATACAATGCCAAAATAGAAGAAATATCCTCAATACTGGAAGGCTTTAAGTCCTTCACAATCTGACGCATTCCCGAAGATTCTAGTTGAAATAAACCTTCCAAATCTCCTCGTTCCAAAATCTTATAGGTTTTCGCCACATCCTCCGGCATTTTTTTCACCGAACCTTTAGCCAGAATATCCATGGCTTTACGTTCATTAGCGGCTAAATCGTAGGGGTCAATATCTAGGTGATGATTTTGGGAAATATAGTTTAAAGTTCTTTGAATAATCGTCAAATTTTTTAATCCCAAAAAGTCCATTTTTAACAGACCCAAGGATTCTATATCTTCCATAAAATATTGAGTAATGACCGACCCATCATTATTCCTTTGAAGAGGGACAATTTCATCTAAAGGCTGTTTAGAAATCACCACACCCGCTGCGTGAACTCCAAAGGTTTTGTTAGTTCCCTCAATACGAATTGCCATGTCAACCCACTGACGCACAGCAATAGTTCCCACTTCCTCACCCGCATCATTTTTAATGGGTACAAAGTCATTATCGTATGCTTGTTTAAATTCCGGGGATGGACTCTGATCAGAAATCATCACCTTTAATTTAGTCGGTTTACCACGAGATACCGGAATCATTTTTGCCATTTGATCAGATTTGCTATAGGGTATTCCTAACACCCTAGCCACGTCCTTTAGCACCGCCTTAGAAGTCATCCGGTTAAAGGTGATAATTTGAGCAACTTTCTCTTCCCCATATTTTGAGGTAACATATTTAATCATTTCATCACGGCGGTCTATGCAGAAATCTGTATCAATATCCGGCATAGATTTTCGTTCTGGGTTCAGGAAACGCTCAAATAGTAACCCGTGATGAACCGGATCAATATTCGTAATTTGTAGGGCGTAGGCGACCAAAGAACCCGCCGCCGAACCCCTCCCAGGACCTACGGGAATATGATTATCTCTGGCGTGTTTTATGTAATCCCAAACTACTAAAAAATAGGTAGCAAAACCCATTTTTTGCATCATTTTTAATTCATATTCGAGCCGTTCTCGATAGACGGGCTTAATTTCCGATCGCCCTTGAGCATTTAATCGTTTTTTCAAGCCTTCCCAGGCGATTTCTTCTAAATAAGTATCAGCCGTATGATTCGGAGGTATCGGATAATCAGGAATGCGAGGTTCCCCTAAAATTCCCGTATAGGGTTCCACTTTTTCCGCGACTTCTAAGGTATTAGCGATCGCCTCTTTAATCACCTCATCCGGGAGATGATCTCGAAACAGTTGCATCATCTCTTCAGCGGATTTTAGGTACTCCGTCCCACTATAACGTAATCGGTTATCCTCAGTAATTAACTTTTGTGTATTAATACATAATAAAGCATCATGTGCTTCCACATCATTACAGGAAATAAAGTGTGAATCATTAGTCGCCACAATTTTGACTTCAAATTCCCTCGCCAGTTGCACCAAAGCCACATTAACAATGCGGTCTTCTGGGGAACCATGATCTTGAATTTCTAAATAGTAATCATCCCCAAAAACCCTTTTATACCATTCCACAGTTTGGCGTGCTATATCCATGCGCCTCTGAAGAATAGCTTGGGGAACCTCACCCCCCAAACAAGCACTGGTAACAATTAAGCCTTCGTGATACTCTTCTAATAGTTCCTTATTAATACAAGGACGAGCAAAAATCCCCTTTCCTTGAAAACCTTTTAAGTGAGAAATAGTAGTTAATTTAACCAGGTTTTTATAGCCTTGGGTATTTTTAGCCAAGACCACTTGATGATATTTTTTAATTCCTCGCTGTTGAACCGTGACATCAGCATTGAGGATATACATTTCATTGCCAATAATAGGCTTAATACCCTTACTGCGGCAGATTTTAATAAGTTCGATCGCCCCATACATCACCCCATGATCCGTCAGAGCGATCGCTGGCATTCCTAATTCCACAGCGCGACTGACCAACTGTGGGAGTTGAGAAGCGCCATCAAGGAGACTGTAGTCACTGTGGATATGCAGTCCGACAAAAGACATAATTAAACTTCTCCAACCATTAATTTGCGATGTACAATCCAAGCCAAAACGTTAAGATAGTGGCGGAATTAATAAAGGTTCTAATTTCCCTTCACTGTCTAACTGATAGAGGTCATCACAGCCGCCGATATGCTGATTATTGATAAAAATTTGGGGAACCGTGCGCCGACCGTTAGCCCGTTGTGCCATAGCTTCTCTAGCATTGTTATCCCCATCTATTTGATAATCAATATAGTCAACCCCTTTCCACCACAGCAGCAGTTTAGCGCGGATACAGTAAGGACAGGTTTGCCAACTGTACACCTCAACCTGAGCCTTAAATTTTTCGGGATTTCTGCCGAGAATATGATTCAGCAAATCTAGCATTTTATTAACTCCTATATTTACCCAAAAACTAGATTAATTATAATTAATATAGTTCATATTTTTAACTTCTGCACGCAGTCGAGACATCAATTTTTGCTCCTTATATATTGATGTATAATAGTGGAGCATAAAAACTATATTTATACCAAAAAATAAAGAAGTTAAAATTGTTCTAATAGCCGCCGCCAAACTCAACTCAGAAACCACCGTAAATAGAGCAAATACAATAGAACAGAGACCAAAACCAGCAGCAAATGCACTGATGGTTAACAATCGAACTTTGAGCATCATAAGTTCAAAGAATGAGAAGTTAATTTATGCTTACCAATGGTCACAACCCCAAACAACATAAGTAGGTGCTGGATTCGGATTCACAGAGATTATTGCTGATTTAGTCCCCAAAGTCAAAGAATTTAGCGGCACTGAGATCTAGGGAAGATTTAGGGAGCAGGGAACAGCCAAAAGCAGGGGGCTACACCCCACGCCCTAAAAAACCCTACACCCTATTACTTCCCGGTTTCCTTTCCCAAAGTTGAAGTCTCCGAGACAGCAACTTATTTGTTAAGTTCTCTACGCAACTCTTCAAGTTCGCTGTCAATCTCGGAATTATAAGCCGAACTATCACTAGGCGCAGAAGGTGACAATTGAGGCTGGTTAGCAGGAGCCCCAGCCAGTTGAGCCTTCATAGCCGCCAACTCATCATCAACATCACTTCCCGCTTCCAGAGCGCGGAATTCTTCTTCCAAACCACCACCAGTCAACTCAGCCGCAGCAGTAGACCTGGCTTCCATTTGCAGAACTTTTTCCTCCATGCGTTCAAAAGCCGAGGTAGCACTACTGGTATTAAGACCACCAAGAACATTATTGAGTTGTTCATTAGCCTTAGCCGCCTGAGCTCTAGCCTTGAGCATATTTTTCTTAGTCTTGGCTTCGGAAATTTTACTTTCTAAGCTAACCAAGTTCCGCTTGAGAGTGTCTACTTGTTCAGTTTGCTGCTTGAGACTCATTTCCAGGGTATTAGCGGTTTCGATGTAGCCCTTTTTGCGCTGAAGAGCCTCCCGCGCTAGGTTTTCATCACCCTTTTGTAAAGCTAGTTGTGCGCGAGACTGCCACTGGTTAGCTTGGGACTGGGCTTGATTATACTGCTGTTGGGAACGTTTTTGCTGGGCGATGGTCTGAGCGACGGCTTGGCGCAACTGGATCAGATCCTCTTGCATTTCAATAATAGCTTGTTCAAGGATCTTTTCCGGGTCTTCTGCCTTATTCACCAAGTCGTTCAAGTTGGCCCTTACCACTCGGCCGATACGGTCAAATAATCCCATGACGCTGTTTTTCCTTAAATGGTGTATAATTGACTGAGGATGATCAGTCTAGTTAAAGTCAGCTAGTTTGAGGGTATAGGCTCAAACCTTCCCTCACTAGAACCGATAGCTATAGTTTAACTTGTTAATCGAGACTGTTTTAGGATCGCTGTTCGATCAAATCAAATAAACCCTCATCGAGATCGTAACCTAACATTTGAGCCATAGATTGAAGCCGAGAGCGACTTGGTAATCCCATATCCTGGAGCCAACGGGTGATCACAAAAATTTTCTGCATCAGGAAAATCTCCAGAGCCTCCGGGTTGTATTGTATGCCTTCCGATGCGTGAAACTGATGGGGAACTAGCATAGCCACATAACGAGGCAACTCTCCAGATCGCCAGTCTAAAGCATAGGGCAGCCAGGGATATTGACTATCAACACAAATAAACCACAGTCGAACTTCTGGAACCTCAGACAACTCGCGGGGATCTTGGTCATCTAGGGGATAGTCAATCTCAAAGCTGATTTCTGGTTCCGCTATCATGGGTTTTGATTCCTGAATCAGTTGCTTAACAACGTTGTCAACAGGTGAGAGATCCAGATGATTGATGCAGTGGGAGTCTAATGTGATTCTTATGGTCATTAAGTTTAACTTGGGCCGAGCTACAATTAGCGGGTTAGCTTAATTTTATCATTGCTTGACCCGCCCTACTGGGTTTAGATAATATCTTAGGGTTTCGCTGGCGGTGAGGATTGACTTAGTAACAATGATGCTCAAAGGGAATTGATCTGTTAACACCAAATTGCCCTAGAATGGTGTTTTTAAGTGACCTTGGGCAGAACCAGGGGACAACTCAAGGAACTCACCCACCAATCTGGTTAGGCTGAACCTAAAGCACCAAAGGAAGATGAAGTCATGGCAACTCCCCAATTTGAACACTCTAGCCAACCTGCATTAGAAGCAAGTGCATCCAGTGATGTGGTTATCTCTAGTGATGCGGGAATCATTCCAGAAACCAGTCAACCTATAGTTTACCCGAAAAAGCGAGGCAGAAGGCCTGGTGTCCCCAAGGGTTTTTGGGGATGGCAACTGCTGTGGTTAGTGGTCCTATTAGGGTTCGGAACGACGGCAACGGGTGCATTACTATGGCTACTGACTACGCCACCACCTCCTAATTGTGAGGAAATCTCAGCAATTTCGGCAGCAGGCGATCGCCTATATTGTGCAGACAAAAGTACACAATCGGGTAAATTAGAGGATATTCAAGCAGCATTTGCCCTAGTTAACGGTTGGCCAGAAGACCACCCCCTGCAAAACCAGGGAAGACAGATGATGCGAGAATGGTCTCAGAGGCTGATATTCTTCGCTAATCAAAGACTAGAAGCGGGAGACTTGCAGGGAGCCTTAGATTTGGTGGCTGTGGTTCCGATTGATAGCCCCGCCTATGAGGAAGTACAGCGAGCGATGGCAGCTTGGCAGAATCATTGGGATGAGGGCTTAAATTTAGCCCGACAAGCGGAAAATGCGATGAAATCCCAGGACTGGAATCAGGCTTTCCGCTATATTCAAGCTGTGGGTAAGCTCAATAATGTACACTGGAACACGAAGCGCTTTAATGAACTACTCGATCGCCTCAGCTTAGAAAGGCAAGGGGAACAGCGCCTGAAAGAAGCTGCTAATATTGCCAAGCGATCGACTCCTGAGAGTTTAGTGGAAGCTATAGCACTGGCTAACAAAGTGGATGAGCAACTGTTTATAGTCTCCTTAGCCAAAAAAGAAATTACCTCCTGGAGTCAGGAACTCATAAAGTTGTCAGTATCGGCTACTGAGAAACAAAATTTTGCTCAGGGCATTAAAATCGCTCAAATGGTTCCGTCATATTCTCCGGTCTACAGGGAAGCCCAGGATGTGATTCTACTAACTGAGCTGCAACAGGTGATTTCTAACCAATCCCTAGGACAACCTCTGCTACAAATCGCCACGTTAGTTGAGGGTCAAGCCGCCCTAGAAAGAATACCAAGCGATCGCCCTCTGTATCAAGAAACTAAAGCCATGCTCGATGATACATCGGGCAAAATTCAGGATTTAGTAGGCATACAATTAGCCAGCACCATAGCTAAAGTCAACCATCCCTGGGCTTTACAATTGGCTATAGATCAAGCCCAGATGATTGCCCCAGAACGTCCCCGTCGCATTCAGGCTCAAACCTTAGTAGCACATTGGCGCAATGAGGTACAACGGGTACAAGATAGACCCTATATCCTCATAGCTAGAGAAAATGCCAAAACCGAAACCCTTGATGGTTTTAGGAGGGCGGTAGCCTATGCTGAAAATGTGGCACTGGGGCGACCCTTACGCATTGAAGCCCAAACCCTAATTGCTGAGTGGACAAAACGGATTCAGATTATTGAAGATCAACCCATTTTTAGTGAAGCATTAGCCCTAGCTCAAGATAATAAATTGAGTGAGGCGGTGAAAAAGGCTTCAGAAATTAGCCGAGGTCGCGCGTTATATAACGACGCTCAGGATAAAATTGCGGGATGGGTGACAACCATCCAAACAGCCGAAGATCAGCCAATTTTGGATAGCGCCTACTCATTAGCAAGTCGGGGTAGTCTGACAGCAGCTATTAACGAAGCCTCTAAGATTGGTTCGGGTCGGGCTTTATATGCTGAGGCTCGAAATGCGATCGCCCGATGGTCAGCAGAACGCAACGCTATTTGGGCAAGTCAGCGAGCAGCAGAGGAATCTTACCGCGCTCCGGCTCGTGAATCTTACAATAACTGGAGTTCAAACGAGCCAAGTTACTCTGATAACTGGAGTTCAAACGAGCCAAGTTACTCTGATAACTGGAGTTCAAACGAGCCAAGTTATTCTGATAGTTGGGGTTCTCAGTCGTCAGGTTATTCTGATTATGTAGCACCAGCGCGCGCCTATGAGCCAGCACCAGCGCGCGCCTATGAGCCAGCACCAGCACCAGCGCCCGCCTATGAACCAGCGCCAGCGCCTGCCTATGAGCCAGCTTTACCTGCTAGTTCTGGAGATTACAGCGCTCCCGATTCTAATTTTTTCTTGGAGTAACACCAACTACTTTCTGAGAAGGTTTCCCTGGTGATTTGGGGCTGTAGTTTGAGGCTCAAAAAAATGGTTCATTTTCTGGTTTTGCTTGGGTACTGATGCCATCAGGTCAGGTAGAAGTCCCTGAGAAAAACCACAAAAATACTTTGATTATTTTGCTCGGATTTGATATGAGCCAATCGATTATTCAACTGCTGCTGATTGATGATGATCCTATATTTAGAATGGGAGTCAAATCAATTTGTGAGCCATTTTCTGACCTGGAAGTTATTGCAGAAGCCGTCACCCTAAGAGAGGCTTTAGCAGTGCTAGATAATTGGGTAAAGCCACCAGTAGCACCGACTTCGGGAGTGATTCAGGAGACTGTGAAAGTAGCGATTTTGGAGTTGAGGATTAAAGATTTAAGTCCCCATCAAAATCAGGGGATGTTGAATCAGCAACGGTCAGCGATCGCATTTTGTCAGCAAATCCAAGCCTCTTATCAAAATATCCCCCTGTTGCTATTTACCTCGGAGTCAGATCCTAACTTACTAATCTCTCTGCGGGATTTAGGAGTGCCGGGTTATTGTCCCAAAGGAGTGGGATTAGAAGAACTTTTGATCGCCCTTCGACAAGTAGCAGCAGGAGAACGCTATTGGGTCAGTCCCATTTCTGGGGCGGCGCTATCTTCCCAGGGAAACCCGCAGCGCGTCCTTACCAGTTGGCAAAGATTTCGCTATGGTTTAGTTAAACCGGGGCTAAAATCCATTGAACAAGCCCTACAAGAATTAACCAAAGAACTCCAGGATAGTGAATCTATACCTAGCGGTGATAGGGTTATGATGCTCAACTTACTGATTACTAGGGGTCGCTATCGGGAGTTACGCGCCGCCAGGTGGCTGGTGAGTCAGTTAATGCCACCATTACCACCCCCAGTTAATAATCCTCCCTCACCGCCACCCCCTCCTAATCAACCATCATCCCCAGGAACTAACCAACCCCCCAAGTCTGGTCAATTAGTTACCACAAACGATTCTAGTTTAGTATTAGCTACTGAGACTTCTACGGTGGATGTGCAGTCGCTATTATTTGATGTGACTGTGGCTAAACTGCAATCAGGTTTGGTTAATTATACTGGTATCCCCTTAGAAATAGATATCCTTAAACTGACGAAAAAACAAGAGCTGATTTATACAATCTTGCGGAAATGTGAGGATTTAATCAATGAATTACGGCTGTCGGAGATACAGCCAGAACAGCTAGATGGTAAAACTGAGAGCCTGATTAGAGATTTGTGGACTGAAGCGATCGCCGATTTTTTGGGGAAGTATTATTCCCTCAAAGTCAGAGATGCCCAAGTGGAAGTAGTGCCAGTATTATTGAGGGATGCTCCGACAGTGGAAAAGGAAATTCTTAATCATATTCCCATGATTAGGGATTTACTGGCTCATTTGTTATTGGGAGAATCCCTAACCATTGATAATCAAGTTTATGCCCTAGGTAGTTGGGAAGCTACACGACGGGCGGAAGCCCTGTTGCAACATTGGGTGATTCAAGTGGCTAATGGGGTAATGCAGCCATTACTCAATCATTTTGCAGATCTTGAGGAAGTTAAACAAACATTCTATGATCGGCGGCTGCTGTCAACTAGGGAAATTGAAAAATTTAGGAATAACTTATCCTGGCGATATCGCTTGAGTCGCTATATGAGTGAACCCCAGGCGATTTTTGAAAGTAGCTACACATTATTTATTTTAGGCGATCGCGGGATTCAAAAGCTGACCATCTATGCCTCCCGTCGCCAAGAATTAGAACAACTTTCCGGCATTCAGTTGGCGGTGACATTGGTCTTAGAAGGTCGCGATGCGATCGCCCCTAGGGTGAGAACAGCTATATCCTTTATTGGTAGCACAGCAGTTTATTTATTAACTCAGGTACTAGGTCGCGGTATAGGCTTGATTGGCCGCGGTATTATTCAAGGTATTGGTTCTTCCATTCAAGATAGTCAGTTTAGGAAAAAATAGTCCTCATAGTCCCGGATTCTTTGGTAGAATAGGTCTAAGGCGGTATTTATTTCCGCGCTTTAACCCGTGTGGGTATTATTCAAGGGGTCGACCTACAGAATTTTGAGATGACACAACTGCCAACTACCCTATCTGAAGCGATCGAACAAGCCAAACAAGCAGCAACTGCTGCTCTCGAAGATGGCTACAAATTGATTCAAGTTGAACTGGTATTCCCAGAAATTGAACTTCAAGCTCAGTCGATCGCCTCCCAGTTTATCCCCGCCCTCGAAAAACCCGACACCCTGCTTAAAGTCTTTTTTCCCGATGCAGGGGCGGCAGCTTTGGCACGTCGAGATTGGGGAGAAACTCCTTTCCGAGTCACCGATATAGGAACCAGTCGTTCCCCCGTAGAAACTCGCCTACAACCCGATGATGGGCAGTTTTTGGTGGTGTCTCCATCTCCTGTAGAAGTTAACCAAGTGGAAAATCTGCATAAATTGGCAGGCGATCGCTCAGTGGTTCTTCTTAATCCCCGTTTAGAAGATGTTGCTATCATAGGCATAGGATACACGGCTCGCCAACTGCGCGAACGCTTCCTAAATACCATTGAGTCTTGCTACTATCTCAAGCCTCTCGATGGTGCGGCTTTGTTTCGCTGCTATCCAGGGACTTGGGAAGTTTGGCTAGAAATTGATGGGGAATACCAAAAAATTACTGAACAATCCACTAAACCTGTGGGTGATCAGCTAGAACAAATCTTGGCTCGTGCCACCCAGGGTGATGACCCGTCATCTGTTACACCCAACCTACCACCTGCTAAGAAAAAAGGTTTTCTGTCCGAACTGCAAAGTTTTATCAATGCTTTGAGTCGATAAGCCACCTTTCACTCAGGGCAATTCATTGAGACATAAAGAAAAATGTCTAAGCGGCGCATTGTTATTGGTGATATACACGGCCACTATAAAGGCATGATGGCCCTTCTTGACAAGGTGGCTCCCAATAGTGATGATGAGGTCTACTTTCTTGGAGATCTCATTGATCGCGGCCCGAAAAGCGCTCAGGTGGTTGAATTTGTCAAAAATAGCCCCTATAAGTGCTTAATGGGCAACCATGAACAACTCATGTTGGAAGCCCTCCCGGAAGTAGGCAGAAATCAACAGGCTTGGCAGGCTTGGCTTTATAGTGGTGGCCAAACTACCGTGGCCTCTTATCAAGAGGCGGAAATTATCCCTCGCGACCATCTGCACTGGATGCGATCGCTACCCCTATTTCTCGACCTCGGAGATACTTGGCTGGTTCATGCCGGAGTTAACCCCAGGCGACCAATTGAACAGCAAACTGCTTCTGATTTTTGCTGGATTCGTAAAGAGTTCCATTCTATCCCAAAACCCTATTTTGACAAAAAACAGATTATTATCGGTCACACGATCACTTTTACTTTTGATGGGGTAGAACCAGGAAATCTTGTCCAAGGACAAGGTTGGTTGGGTATAGATACAGGGGTTTATCATGCTAAGAGTGGGTGGCTAACAGCCCTGGAACTTGATACTAATACCGTGTATCAGGTTAATGCACTCCATTATAAGTTTCGTGTCTTACCCCTAGAAGAAATTGTCACTACCCTCAAACGACCCTCTATTTTTGATAAGTTGCGTTATGTAAGGCCTCAAGCACATTAATTTACTCCCCTCCCTTATTAAGGGCGGCGGTTGTGACTTTTGTTAACCAAGTCTCGATTCCCCGTTTCGTGGGTTTTCCTGATTCGGTAAATGCCCAAATATCCCGCTTATGTTGGGGACCATAACTAATATGAATCGGGCGATCGCATCCATAAAAATATAAAGAGTCGAAAGGTAGATGGTGATCTATAATCCAATCAACCAGTTGGTTACTTTCGAGATTTCTGATCATAAAATCACAGGAAGCCCCTAATCGAGAACAGTAATATTTGCCTTTCTGATTAAGTTCATGGGCTAGGTGTTGGTCTAGGTTAGGGGCAACCCTACCGTTTTTGATTCCGCTGATCGGGTCTTTTTTGTCTAGGTATCTTTTCAAATCCCTAGAACAAAATCCATAGGTTAACTCAAAGCGATCGCGCCCAAATTCATCAATAATAGGGTCGATAATTGCTTTATTTAAGTCCTTAATCGCCTCAATACTTTCTGGCTGTTGTGGGTAAGGATTAATGCGATCGCTATATTTAGCATAGGTTTTCGTACAAGTACAAAACTCTTCTAAAAACAGATATTTCCCCAGTTTAATATTATCCATAAATCATTACCCTAAGCCTATCCTCCCTTGCCCAGAGGGCAGGTGTATTCACCTGAACGCCCCCAGGGGAGAAACTAGCGGAAACCCGCCCCCACAATTATTAATTATTAACCATTAATTGAAGAGGAGGGGGGATTTATTAATCTTCTGTTTACCAGATGTAATTAACAGCCCAACCCGCACCCTCCCCTACATGATCTTCCCCATTATCCATTTTTTAAGGCGCAAGCTACCGCCTCACAGGCTTGATTAACTTCTGCCTCCGTCACAATTAAAGGCGGTACAAATCGCACAACTTTCGGACCTGCTGGCACCAATAAAACCCCTTGTGCGATCGCCGCATTTACCAGATCAATAGAAGTCAATTCCACATCTGGTTTTAATTCCATCCCATTAATTAAACCCCAACCGCGAACCTCAGCAATTAAATCAGGATACTGAGAAGCGATCGCCTGTAGACTGTTTCTGAGCTGTTCTCCCCGCTGTTGTACATTGTTAAGGATATTTTCCCTTTCCAGAGTTTGACACACTGCCAAAGCCACACCACAGGCGAAAGGATTACCCCCAAACGTACTCGCATGGTTTCCCGGTTCAAACACATCACAGAAAGACTTACACATCAGCGCACCGATAGGAATACCCCCACCGAGTCCCTTAGCCGAAGTAAAAATATCCGGTTCTATACCCAGATTTTCATATCCCCACCAGCG
Source organism: Arthrospira sp. PCC 8006 (assembly GCF_046480465.1). Classification (NCBI taxonomy): domain Bacteria; kingdom Bacillati; phylum Cyanobacteriota; class Cyanophyceae; order Oscillatoriales; family Microcoleaceae; genus Arthrospira; species Arthrospira sp. PCC 8006. The sequence goes on along the minus strand of NZ_PKGG01000032.1, from coordinate 2,892 downwards.
ACCAGTGCGACCCATTCCCACTTGTACCTCATCGAGAATCAGCAAAATTCCCTTTTCATCGCAAATCTGGCGAATTTTTTGGAAGTAAGCCACATCTCCCGGACGCACTCCCCCTTCACCCTGTAGGGCTTCTAAAAGGATAGCCGCCACCCGGCGACCGTTTTGGTCAACTTCTGCGATCGCATTTTCCAAAGCCGGAAGGTCATTATAGGGTGTATAGACAAAACCCGGAACCAGGGGACTAAATCCCTTTTGATATTTAGGTTGTCCAGTCGCCGTAATTGTAGCCAGAGTGCGACCATGAAAACTAGCGTGGGCGGTAATGATCACCGGATCTTCAATATTAAGGCGATCGTGGGCATATTTACGCGCCAGTTTAATCGCCCCCTCATTAGCTTCTGCGCCAGAGTTACAGAAAAAAACCCGGTCTGCTGCGGAATGCTCAGTTAACCAAGCCGCTAACTCTCCCTGTTCCGGGATATAGTAGAGATTCGAGACATGATGCAGCTTTTGGATTTGCTCAGTGACCGCTTCTATTAACTTGGGGTGCGCGTGTCCTAGGGTACAAGTAGCAATTCCCGCCACAAAATCCAGATACTCTTTCCCCTCTGTATCCCACACCTTACAGCCGGAACCTTTTTCCAGGGCGATAGGAAACCGCCCATAAGTGTTCATAACATTCGCGTTGAAGCGATCGATACTGAACTGTTCAGCCCCCGTTCCTAGACCGTCATCTCTGATTAAAGTTTCTGGACTCACAAATCGCTCCTTCAGTCTTGATAATGCTGATATTGTTAACCATCATATATCAGCCTTTATGGGGGCGCGTCACCGATTCCCGATATCCACTGAAATCGCAAAGGGTTTACCAACACTATCTTCTGCTGAACCCTAGCAATGGCTAAACTTGAGTTAAACTATCAAAATCAGTAGTAGTGGGTGAGTTTATGCGATCGCGATTCTTTTCAGTTATCTTGGCTTCTGTGATGATCGGTTTCCTCAGTTGGCTGTGGACTCCCCCCGCGTGGGCGATGATTCAGATCGAGTTATTTGATATCGGTTATCAAGATTGTCCGGCTGAGTTATCAGAAGGCCTGGTTTCTAGTGGTTCTATCCAAGAGGCTGACTGTTTTATTGTTACCGGAAAAGCTAACAATACCTCTGGTAAAACCGTTGTTGATGCCGATATCTTCGGGCGGATCTATGATGCTAACGATAATCGGGTCATGCAGAACCGCACCCGTCTCGGTAGTATTGATGTTGTACCTCCAGGTATTAGCGATTTTGAAATCCGCATTTCTATAGCCTCTAACCTGGAAAAGCCCTTTAAATTTAAGCAATTTAAGGCTTCTGGCTTTACCGGTCGTATCGGCCGATAATTATCAGTTATCAAGATATGGCAGTTAATTTGATTCTATCGGCTGGCTGAAACTCGGTCAAGTTATGAGTAAATATACCCCAGGCGATCGCAAATTCGGTGCATGGTTAGATCGCACCATGAAACAAATATTTAAAGCCCCCGACATCATTAAAGCTGTTAACTATCAAACCTGGCAACATAGTTTTATGCGTCAGCGTCTGGGTTTGGGCTTATGGCTGGCTTTGTTTGTCTATTTAACCTTTTCCCTATCCCAAATCAAGAATTGGCTATTCTATCCCCAAGATTTTCGCCCCGGGTGGTTAATTACCCAGGTGTGTGTACAATTGGGCGTACTGGTGGGGTTGGTGTTATTACGAACCGCAATCGGTCGTAAATACCCAGGTTTGATTTTTCTGTTATTATCCTCGATTGTGACACTCAGCCCCCAAATTCGGGCAACATTTTTGGGTATATCTCAACCCGCCATCATTGAATGGCCCCTCATGTTCTTTTCCCAAGCTACCCTGCTTCCCGTCTGCTGGTCTTTACATCTCATCTCTCAATTGGGGGTATTAGCTTATTATTTTGGCACCCAAATTATCCTAGATCTTCCCCTCAAGTTACCCGTGGATTGGATGACTCAGGATTTTCTGATATTATACTTTTTCTGGATCTGTGTCATTTGCAATCTATCGGTTTATTTATATGACCGTCTCGCCTGTTCTGAGTTTAACTCCCGCAAAGCCTTAGTTACTGCCTACGAACAGGTTAAACAAGAACAGGAAAAGTCCGAAAAACTACTACTTAATATTCTGCCATATCCCATCGCCGAACGCCTTAAACAAGACCCTAAGACTATTGCTGATGATTTTACTGATGCGGGGGTGCTTTTTGCTGATATTGTCGGTTTTACCGAGATTTCAACCAGGTTTAGTCCCACGGATTTGGTGCAGTTGCTAAATGGTATTTTTTCCAGATTTGATGGGTTAGCAGAACAACATGGTTTGGAGAAAATTAAGACTATTGGGGATGCTTATATGGTGGTTTCTGGGTTGCCTTTACCTAGGGAAGATTATGCAGAAGCGATCGCTGATATGGCYCTGGATATGCAGCGGACTCTCCGGGAGTTCAACCGACAAAATCAACAAGGTTTTAAAATCCGTATTGGTATTGCTACAGGTCCCGTTATTGCCGGGGTAATTGGCTTGAAAAAGTTTATCTATGACCTGTGGGGAGATACCGTTAATATTGCTTCCCGAATGGAGTCCCATGGTATCGCAGATGAAATTCAGGTGACAGAGGAAACATATATGGCACTTCGCGATCGCTATATATTTGAAAAGCGCGGCACAATTCCCATTAAAGGCAAGGGTGAAATGACCACTTATCTCCTTAAAGGCAAACATGAATAAACACGGCAAAAAATCTGCTTTCTGCCCCATCTTGTCAGGATAATGCACCCAGATTAATTAAACTTTAATACCTAGTTCTTATAGGTAATAAAATCACCCCGAACCCAACCACGAGCCTTC
>NZ_PKGG01000463.1:0-1210 GCF_046480465.1 Arthrospira sp. PCC 8006 | reverse complement strand
TGTTTCGGTTTATCTTGGGGAATGCGAGCAATCGATGAGCGTAACTATTGGGGGGAAAACGGTTACTTTTGCTAGAAATGTTTGCGAAGATGATAAAGAGGAGGGAACAGAGGGAGACGAAATTGAGACAAGCGAAGATGAAAATGAAAACAAACCTCCTAAATTAGACATACCTCGACCTCCGGTTGGTTATGAAGGCAGTTTAGGGGAACTCTATCTAGTTAAACTGAATGCTTATATCTGGGGGTGGAGTCCAACCCTTACCAAAGACGGACGTGATTTTTTAGCGAAGGGTGGTGGCACAATATCATCAAAATCAGACTTAATAGGCTCTCTTGAGTTTTCGACTTACCGATATGGGTTCGAGTCCATAACTTTTATGGGAATAGTGCCAGCTTGGGAGTTTAGGCAGTATATTGTAAATTTAAGGCGATCGCTTGGTTTGAGTACGGTAAATCCCATACTTCCGGTGCCGATTAAATCTTTATTTGAAATGGAGTATATCGAACAAAACCCTGGATGGTATCCCGAGCGTCACTCAAAATCAGTCTCGTTATTTAACCGTTCTCATATCCGTCAACCCAGGCCGATTAATACTTTGGTGCACTCGATAATTTATAATCAAAGAGAACCAGAAACTGGTAACCGTATAAGCCATCAAATTTATTATAGATATATAAGTTGGCAACTTGATATGAGGTACCTCCCATTTACATCGAGACCTTATCAGCCAGAGCCACCGCCAAGTTTACCAATATTAAGGAGTGATATGCTTCAACCATCCTGTGAAGATTCAACTAAGATGATTAGGGAAATCCATCAAGCCCTAGGAGTGAGGAAATTGTTAGACAAGAGTTTCCAGGTTCCGTCTAATATGATGATACCAGAAGGTAAAGGTAATCATGCAAATAAGGATTATCTGGAAATCATGTCTGACCTGTTTAAAACCATAGATAATTATGGTTTTGATGCTCCGGTCACTGTGACGGTTCAGGATACCAATAAAGCCCAAAAAGGCGACCAGTCTATAGAGTTAAAGTTCAGCTCGCTGGGGGCTATATTAAAGGCTCAAACTGAACTGTTAATCGAGTTGAAAGGCGATAGTGCTAACCGGTTAAATATTCAGGTTCGCCTAGCCTACATGATGACAAGAATGTATCGGACTTTAGCTAAGTTGTACTATAGAACATCTGCTATACTAGATGGGTTA
>NZ_PKGG01000014.1:0-49877 GCF_046480465.1 Arthrospira sp. PCC 8006 | reverse complement strand
CACTAGTCACGGTGTGGATATAGAGACTGCGATAAGTAGGAGTGTTATGACGAAAGCGAGAGTAATGGAGAAATCCATGAGACTACGTGTTGTATATAGCTCCCAAAGTTGAAGTCACAAAGCAGGGGGTTGTAACCCTGTTCCTATTGACAATAGGGTGTCCACATCAGGAGCCGTGTGATGTGAAAGTATCAAGCACGGTTTGGAATTGGAGTTGGGGAAGGCGACTTCCCTTTCGACCATAACAGCCCATTTGTGGGTAAAAAATAAACCAGGCTTCTAAGAGTCTGGTGAGTGAAAGAAACCCGGTTTCTCAAAGAAACCGGGTTTCTAAGAGTCTGGCGAGAAACCGGGTTTCTTTGAGTCTGGCGAGAAACCGGGTTTCTGGCTTACAGCCAATTACCGATTAAAACAAACGCCGCCCAATAGTAGGGATCTCGGTTGCTGGAGTATGGATAATTGGGCTTGACCCAACCAGAAATTAGCAGCCAATTGCCGAGAAATAGTCCATAATGAATAATTGTCGGTGCAATTGTATCAGTTATGCTTTACCCTGCGCCCCATTACTCCTCAGCCCTTGAGCAAGCCGTAGACCGCTATCCGGTCACAGTCACGCCCGATACGTCTGTAGCAGAGGTGATCGCATTAATCAGCCAATTGCAAAATCACTGTCCTTTTCCACGAGATCTCAGACAAGAACCAGACAAATCTGATTCTAGAACATTGATGCAGCCTACAGGCATACGATCCAACTGTATATTAGTTGTTGATAAACCCACTCCCATAGGTGCAGAAATTGTTGCTGAACCACCAGAAAAATCGAATTTATTAGGAATTTTTACTCCCCGTGATTTACTACAACTAATTGCTACTGGAATTTTAGATAATCCCGAAGAAACCACCCTAGAGCATATCAGAATTGGGGAGGTTATGTCAAGGCCAATATGTCAAATAACCGAGTCGGAAGATCAGGATATCTTTACCGCCTTGTCTATGTTTCGACAACATCAAATTTTGCATCTACCAGTTTTGAACTGTCAAGGTCATTTAGTGGGAGTAGTGACCCCAGAAAGAATCAGGAAAGTATTGCAACCTTCCAATATTTTGAGAACTAGACGGGTAGCAGATGAGATAATTGCCGACGTTCTGACCGCCCCGGTCAACACCTCTGTATTAACCTTAGCACAAATGATGGCAACTCATCCAATTGGTTGCGTTGTTATTCATAATCAATTGACTACCAATAAATTAGAACCTGTAGGTATTGTCACCGCTGAGAATATAGTTTTAGCGCAATTTATCCAATTAAATTTAGCGGAAACTACCGCCGAAACGATTATGGGGATTCCTCAATTTTCCTTAAAAGTTAAGGATTCATTGTGGCTGGCTCACCAGGAAATGCAAGCCAGACAACTCCAGCGTTTATTGGTTAGTAATGACCAAGGAGAATTGCAGGGAATTATCACCCAAATGAGTCTGTTGCGAATGCTGGATCCTACGGAGATGTATCGGGTGATTCGGCAGCTTCAACAGTCTGTATATCAATTGCAATCCGAGAAAATAGAACTGCTGAGAAGTCGTAATATCAAACTAGAAAAACAGGTACAAGAACGCACAGCACAACTCCACGAGCAATTGCAAAGGGAACGGCTACTAGCTAAAATATCTCTGCAAATTCATCAATCTTTAAACTTAGATGATATCCTGAATACTACAGTAGCAGAGCTGCGAAATTTTTTAAGCTCAGATAGGGTAGTTATTTACCAAATACTTAATACGGGCGTGGGTAAATTGGTGGCGGAGTCGGTAGGGAAAGGATGGCGATCGCTCTCAGAACATAGATTAACGGAAGAGGTGATTAATTATTATCAATATGCCTTTAATGACCACCATATTTATACCGTTGAGGAAATAGAAATAGCACAAATATCTTCTGAAGAATTGCAGATTTTATCTGATAAACAAATTCTGGCTTATTTGGTAGTGCCAATTCTCCAGGATGGACAACTTTGGGGAACCATTGAAGTCCATCACTGTCAGAAATCTCGCTATTGGCTACCCTCAGAAACTAACCTACTTCAACAATTAGCAACCCAATTGGCGATCGCTATCTATCAAGCTCAACTATACCAGCAAGTTCAAGCCTTGAATACCGACTTAGAACAACAAGTTCTTGACCGCACCGCCGAATTACAGCGAAAAGTGCAGGAACTCCAACAATTAAACATCCTCAAAGATGAATTTCTTAGCACGGTTTCCCATGAACTTATGACACCTTTATCTAATATGAAAATGGCAATTTATATGCTAAAATTAGCACCAACGCCAGAACGTCAACAAGTTTATTTTGATATCCTAGAAAATGAGTGTTTGCGGGAAACCAACTTAATTAATGACCTGCTGAATTTACAGAATCTAGAAGCCGCCAATATTCCCATCAGCCTAGATATGTTAAATCTCGTGAATTGGATACCCCGAATAACCCAACCATTTTATTCTAGAGCTCAGTCAAGAAAGCTAGTTTTAAATGTGGAATTATCCCCAGATTTATCCCCTGTACGCACTAATACTAGCAGCCTAGAACGGATTATTGCGGAACTACTTAATAACGCCTGTAAGTACACCATAGAATGCGGTGAGATTAATCTAAAATTAGAAACCATCGAAACTAGATATGATTTGGAAGTATCCCAGAAACTGCGGTTGCAAATCGCTAACCAAGCCGAAATACCGGAACAGGAATTACCCCGCATTTTTGATAAATTCTATCGAGTCCAAAATGCTGACCCCTGGAAACAAGGGGGAACTGGTTTGGGGTTAGCATTAGTCGAAAAGTTGATCGAACAACTTGAGGGTAAAATTGAAGTTACCAGTCAAAACGGTTGGACTACATTTACTATCGACTTTCCCATCTAATGGGTAGATGTTAAGTTCTGTAAACCAAAATTTACCGTTGACCGGAGGCAATCCCAGCGAAATTGTTGTGAAAATTTGAGTTAGAATAAGGTTTGTATTTTGGGCGTGACGTGGAAAATGGGAAAAGCCAAAACCGACAAACCAACAGAAACTCAAACACCGATAATGACTCGGACACCCCCCTGGGGTAAGGTAATGCTGTTAGAACAAGGAGACCATTATCGGATCAATCGGATTGTGATTAATCCGGGGTATCATATCAGTACCCAAATGCACTATCATCGTAGTGAACACTGGATTGTAGTAGCGGGAACAGCTAAGGTGAAATGTGGTGATCAAGAAATCATCCTCACGGCGAAGCAGTCTACATACGTTCCGATGAATACCCCCCACCGGGTAGATAATCCGGGGGTGATTCCTTTGGTAATGATTGAAGTACAGAATGGGGAATATTTGGGAGAAGACGACATTATCCGGTTTCCGGAAGTTGATGAGAATATCGATCAATCGGATATTTCCCGTTAATTATCGTCTTGGTCTTCTGTCGGCGATCGCTCCTCGTAGGTAATCACATCTGATTTATATTCGGGTGGTTCCACATGAATTAAAATACGAGCCGGACCATAGCGCTTTTCTAATTGTGCTTCGACGGCTTCAGTAATGTCATGGGCTGTTTCTACATCCTTAGCCCGGACAACCATGTGCATTTCGATAAAAACCTGCCGTCCGATGATACCGCGAGAGGCGATCGCATGACAGTTGACCACACCCGGAACAGACATAGCAATCAGCTTAATTTGTTCAGGTGCGATCGCCATTCTATCCACCAACCAAGGTAAATTATCGCTAATCACCTCCCACCCGCTACGAAACACCAAAATAGCCACCGGAAACGCTAAAACCACATCCAAAAACTGTAATTGTGGTAAACCCCAAGCATTACCGCGCCACACCCCAATCAATCCGGCGATCACCATAATTGTGATCCAAACATCACTCATGGTATGTTTAGCATCTGCCACGAGCAAAGCACTTCCTAAACGCTTACCCACCCGCCGTTCATAATAAGCCACAAAAATATTAATACCCAACACCAACAACAAAATCCATAAATGCTCAACAGAGACCATCACCGGGTCATTTTCACTGTCTAGCAGGCGTTCTACAGCACGGGTGAGAATTTCAAAACAGGCAATTCCCAAAAAAGCCGCAATTCCCAAAGCACCCACCGCATCAAATTTTTGATGTCCGTAGGGATGTTCGCGATCGGGATCTGGGGAAGCGAAATGATTAGCAACCAATCCTAGCACATTATTCGCCCCGTCTGTCACACTATGCAGAGCATCAGCCAATAAGCTCAAAGACCCAGTGAGAACTCCTACAGCAGCCTTAATCCCCATCACCAATAAATTTAAAACCAAGGTGATAATCAGAACCCGGCGCACTTCACAACGGTGATCCATACTCATGATGATACCCTGCTATTTTCCTCAAATACGATCTCAAAACTTTCCGGTAAACATCAATCCCCCCCAAGCCTCCACATCCGATAATTATCCGATCATTAATAGGCGATCGCTAATCGGTACAATTGTTAAGGTAATCATTATTCTACCATTAAAATTATGTCTGCTGCTCCTCTAACTATCAATTTAATACAGGGCTCAGTAGCCTTGCGCTTCACCCCAGAAGCAGCCACCAACTTACAAACAGCCCTAAATGAGCTAACGAAGCTAATAGCCGTGGCGGCTCAATCTACCCCTGGTGCAGGTAGACCCACCCCCCAGAAGTCCATGGAATACCAGTATACCGGAGATGTCTTTCTGGAAGTCTTCTGTAATCCCAACATCTGGCCAAGTCTCTTTGCTGCTAAAGTCTTGATTACCCTCCGCGACGATCGCATTAAACTTACCACGGAGGCTGAATTAACCCAAATCCTTAATGATGTGCAACAATACCTCGAACAGGTTGGCTAAATTCGCGCTATTCACTCCAGTTTTGGCGTAAGTCCCCCCAGACTAGAGCCAAATGCTAGAATATATCCTAGATCCGCGCTAATTAGCCACTTGTTTCTTGTCGTGACGAGTTTTCTGCTACTTATGAATGTCGATAACCTAACCCAAATGCTACACCAAGGATTTCGTGTCACCCTAGGCGCAACATCCTCACTGATTGAAATTCTCCAAGACCCTCAAAAGCGGGAAGCCAACCTGGAAACTATCCAGTCACAGTTAAATGAACTCGCCCAAGAATGGGCGGAAAAAGGCGCTATCACCGAAGAGGAAGCCCGCAGCTTTGTCGATACACTCCTTTCTCAATCACAATCCACCCAGTCCAGTGAAGTCGATAGTTCAAACATAACTACTCCTACAGATTCCACAGAGTCTGAAGTATCTAGCCCCCAAACCAATGAAATCACCGAAATCCAAAATCTCACCTCTCAAATTGCTAAGTTAAGGGAAGAGTTGGAACGCTTGCGGGAGTCTGATGCTTCCTAATCAACAAAACCAGCCCGTTAGTTAATTAAAGCCAATCCCCCCCATCCGTACCCCACCCGTAGAGACAAGCCTCCCTTGTCTCTACACTTGCTATGATTTTCTGGCATTTTTTCTCGGAACTGTTCCTACAATTGATGATGAACTATTCACCTTTTGAGGAGTCAAATTTCGGGGATTTTGCCGGAATTGAGGATTACTGAAACTATAACTATAAGAACTGAGGGGAACTTCAGGAGAACGGTTCGCAACTACTCCTAAAATGGGGGCGCTCATGTTCGGTTTCTCTTTTAATTGAGCGATCGCATTTTCCAGAACCGAACGATTAATGCGACCCAAACTCGCTACTAATACCATACCATTAGTTTCCGAAGCCAACAAATTAGCATCCGCTAATCCTAACATAGGCGGAGCATCATAAATCACCAAATCAAAATCATGCTCAAGTTTCCTGATTAAATTCACCATCCTATTAGATGATAAAATCCGAATCGGGTCAGGGGGAGTTGAGCCTGATGTTAAAACAAACAGATTACTCTCCAAAAAATAGGGCTGAATTACACGCTCTATATCTATGTCGATTAAATCACTAGAGATTAAATCAGTCAACCCCATCATATTAATCAATCCCAAGTGCTGATGGAGAGTCGGACATCGCAAATCACTATCCACCAAAAGCACCTTTCTACCTTGTTCCGCCGCCGCCAAAGCCAGGTAAATAGCAGTTGTAGATTTACCTTCCCCAGGTACAGAAGAACTAATCACCATAGACCGAATTTGCTGATCTGGGTTCAACAGCCGAATGCTAGTATAAAGGCTTCTAAATGACTCATAAAATGCCGACATGACATTTCCTTGTGGCTGATGACTCCGGCTAATTCCCAAATCCAATTGTTCAAGATTTTCTAGTGCTTCACTATCAGGAAGATTCTGGGAAACTATAGACTTCAAATGGCGGTCAAACGGAATAACTCCCAAAATCGGTAACTTAGTCGCCTCTTTAACCTCCTTAACTGTGTAAATCACATTGCTAAGTTGGTCTACCAACAGCGCCAAACCCAATCCTAATAGCAAACCAAAAGCAGTTCCTAAAACCACATTTTTCTTCAAACTTGCAGAAGAAGGTTTAGGTTCACCTGCAGGAGTTAATAACTCCCAAGGAGCATCCCTTTGAGCCATATCAATTTTAAAAGCCTCCCGTTTCGCCAAAAACTGATTTAAGTTATCCGTAGCAATCAATAATTCTCGCTGAATATCCGTATATTCTCGACTCACCACCGAAAGCTGTTTAACTTCTGCATTAATGCGATCTATGGTATCTTGCAGAATCAGATTTCGTTCTTCTAGATCTTGAATTTTACTAGCCCACTCTTGACTAACTCGGTCGGCTTCCCTTTGTAAAAGTGGCAACAAACTTTCTCGTTGTTCTTGCAAAATGCTGATTTCGGGACTAGCTTCTAAATAAAGAACCGACTCCTTAGCCATTTGATTATCGATCGCCCGCAGTTGATTCATTATTTCTTGATAACGGGGACTTTCCAGTAGTATGGAAGCTACAGCATATTCCGGTGGTTTATTAGCTAGTTCCCTTTGTAGGTTAGCATACAAAGATCTAGCTTGACCAAGTTGAAGCTGATTGTCTAAAAGTTGTTGTTCAATTGCTGTCACCTGACTGGAGAGTTTACTACCCTCAGTGTCTGGGTTTAAAAGATTATTGGTTTGGCGGAGAATCTGTAGCCTTTCTTGCTGATTATCAACTCTCTCTTGTAATTGTGGGATTTGCTCCCCCACAAACTCAATACCTTTGAGAATATCTTGTTGTCGGGTTTCTAAGCTGTAGTTTAAAAATGCTTTTGACACCAAATCTAAAACCGACTTAACCAAATCTTTATTGGGGTGCTGATATCCTACTATTAAAATATTTTCAGGAGTAGGTCTGATTCTGAGATTACTAGCAATAAATTTATAAGTAATACCTGGATATTGAGACTGAAGTTCCTCTACAATCGGAACAATAACCCTGGGGCTAGTCAGTAGTTTAAGTTGTACTGCATCCAGGGTCACAGCTACGATTTCTTCTCGATTACTAAGAGTTTGGGGATTAGCAGAGGAAATTACTTGAGTAGAAATAGCCACTGGCTGAGTTAATATTTCAAACTCAGCTTGATAGATGGGTGTATCAGTAATAGCTTTGTAAGCAGCCGCCCCAGCTACTACAATTGTCACTCCACTAATCAGTAAAAGTTTCCGACGAACAGCCCCCAACAGCCGCCCTAAGTCTAAGCCGCCTTCATCATCATCAAGGTGAGTATTGTAAGTCATGGCTATGAATTAATTTGGTGATTGCTTGCCGGCGATCGCCTGATATTCAACGATACAATTAATAGCAGTCCCTCCCCTACTCTTAGTATACTCGGTTTATTATGGATCTTGATGATTAGAGCAAGCGATCAAGCCGCCCCGGAGTCTACTCCATTAAACAACTCGAAGATTTGCCTACAAAATAATTTTAGCTTATCGGCCCCTTCATCGGCAGGTTGACACTCACCCCAAAATTGCCAATTGTCCACGGTGGAGACTTTCCACTGTTGTCCACGGTGATCATATCCAGCCGCTTCGACTCCGATCGCCTTACGTCCAGTGTCATAGGGATCATGGTACAGTCGGATCTGAATCAAAATACAGCGACTTTGCATCAAGCGACTTCTACCGGGAAAGTTAAAACCAATGTCGATAGAGTCTGGGTCAACTAATTCCCTAGTCTCTGGGTCATTCATCCAGGGCTTGAGGTCTACCCGCACATCGGGAAACTGTGCTTTAAATAGATTAACGACAGAAGCAATTTTGCTGGCAACTTCGAGATTATTAGCTTGTTCGGCTGCATTCACTTTGTGCTGGTCCTCCGAAAAACAGTCCTATCAAAAATCAGATGATGGTGGATTTTTGCATCGTAACCGAGATTTCTCAAAAAATCAGGTTATTGTTGAACACAAATAGACGGCTATCTGATCGGGTTTGGTGGCAGGTTATATAACACTTATAGCGTTTCTCATATCCATAAGGTACAGCCCACTCAAAGAGAAGCCGCTGCGCGTCTACACCCCAAACCCCTCTCCCCATACCGGAAGGGGGCTTTGAAAAGTACCTCACCAATCCACCGAATCGCTATATATTAGTCCCAAAATAGTGAAAATGCTGCAAAAATCGGTAGGATCGAAAAAGTGATCGAAAAAATTTGAGAGGAGAACATAACATGGATCTGGTGGTACTCCAGAATCAGTTAGATAACATTTCATTTGCCATTGTGCTAATCACAATGTTGGTTTACTGGGTAGGGGCTGCATTTCCCCAAATACCCCAATTGCAGGGCTTAGGAACCGCCGGTATGGCGATCGCCAACCTGTCTATAGCAGCCCTATTAGGGGCTAGATGGATGGAAGCCGGATATTTTCCCATTAGTAATCTCTACGAGTCCCTATTTTTCCTGGCTTGGGGCATTACCGCCATGCACTTAGTGGCGGAAAACATGAGTGGTAGCCGTTTAGTGGGTGTGGTAACAGCCCCATTAGCTATGGCGATCGCCGCCTTTGCTGCCCTCAAACTACCGGCTCCCATGCAACTATCAGAGCCTTTAGTGCCAGCCCTCAAGTCCAACTGGTTAATGATGCACGTTAGCGTCATGATGATCAGTTATGCCACCCTGATGGTAGGTTCTCTATTGGCGATCGCCTTTTTAATTCTAACTCGCGGCCAAGCCGTCCAACTCAGTGGCAGTTCCCTGGGAACCAGAATTTCCCGGAATCATAAATCATCCCTTCTGGAAGTACAAACCATTACCACTTCCCCTAATGCTCTGCTATCGACCTCCAAACCTTCAGAATTTGCCGCTGCTACCAACGGTCAAGGTTCTACCGCCCTTCTCGAGTTAGTTACCCCCTCAACAGACCAACCAACCAGCACCGCCACTCTATCACCCCAACGTCTCAGCCTAGTAGAAACCATTGATAACATCAGCTATCGGATCATCGGTTTAGGTTTTCCCCTACTCACCATTGGCATTATTGCTGGTGCAGTTTGGGCTAATGAGGCTTGGGGTTCTTACTGGAGTTGGGACCCCAAAGAAACCTGGGCTTTAATCACCTGGTTAGTTTTCGCCGCCTATCTCCACGCCCGGATCACCCGAGGATGGCAAGGCCGGAAACCCGCCATTCTAGCTTCTGTAGGATTTTTGGTAGTTTGGGTGTGCTACTTAGGAGTTAACCTATTAGGCAAAGGTCTCCATTCCTATGGTTGGTTCTTCTAATAAGAACATAGTCAGGCGCGAATTTCCCCAACTGTGTAGGGGCGAGTTCTGCAATCATCTCTATTTTCCCCAGCAGACTTGTGAGAACCCGCCCGTACATATTCTACAGCGTGGAAACAATGGCTAAGACCTGATTACCGCCCTGATCCCAAATTCAATGAAGAGGAAATTTGATGAACAATGTAACTCGTATTTTGGATGATAACGACGTACTCCATACAGGTTCGAGTACCCTTATGTTTCAATGCACCTTCAGGGTCAGCGAATTTCTGACTATGATGCAGTCTAAGTTGGAAGAGGAAAATCTTTTTGGGGAAGGCATTGAGTGCGAACTACTTACCCCCGGCAGCCCCTGGCAAAAGGGTCGGTTTCAAATCTGTTTAGAGTTTGTCAGTGATAATGTTACCAGCGCGAACGCTATCCCATCTGTTGACTATGGCATGATGGGCGGCGGCGATACTCCTGAAGTTTTGCCAGCCCATATTCGACGACAAACCCAAAGAATTGGTATGTGGAGTTAGCTCTGATCTCAGGAGTGATTCTGGGAAGCAGCCACCGATTCACGAGGGTCGGTGGCCGGAGGATGTCAGATATTACAAACCTAGATCCAATTTCCACCCGTTCAATTTACCAGTGTGATGGGGTGCTAAATCCGCGACAACTAACCGCCAAGTCCCCTGTGGTGAGTGATTTAGTAACTCTCTCATGTAGGGAGTCGTCTGGAGATTATAGGTAGTTTTCAAAACCTTATTGCCTCCCAAAGTGCGACCCTGGAGTAGAACCTCCTCCCCGTGTGGAGCAATTAACCGCACTTCCAAATCACCCAAAAATTGATGCTCGATATCGACAGTCACCTGGATATCTAAAATCGGGCTAGTATTAGCAACAGAAATAGTGCTAGTCACTCCTTGAGGGTTATGATCGGGAATATTTAAGACGCGGTTATTAGATTGCTCCACCCGCCTTTGAACCTGTTGGCGGCTGACCCGTTGACTTTGAGCCATTTTCACGGCTTTTTCGGCATTAACTCGACCGTAGCCAAACCATTGGGAATATCCATTACCATCATAGGTTCCCATACTGATACCCAACTGAGGATCAGCATCAGGGTCTACAATCTTATCGGCTGTTTGTTCAATGATGCGGCGCACTTCCCTAGCACTGAGATCCGGATTAACAGATAAGACCAAAGCGGCTACTCCAGCCACTAGAGGAGTGGCGGCGGAAGTTCCTCCAAAATGGGATGTAAAGTCACCCTGATCATAGCCGGCTGCACCTACGCGATCGCTCGTAAAAACTCCTAAACCACGCAGAGCGGTTCTAATCGATGGAGGGGTTCCAATATAGCCAGTTTCTTGGAGCCACATTCCAGGGGGGGCATTGTTACTAGGGGCACAGACGGTGATTCCGGTTCCCCAATTACTGTAGGCCGCTTTTTTATTAAGACTGGTACAGGCGGATACGGAAATTACATCAGGATGAACCGCAAACCCAGATAACCATCTGACTCGGCCTGATATGACATTATTAGGCCAGCCACTTTCATTAATGGTTCCGTTGATGGGGCGATTGGCGTTTCCGGCCGCAAATAATACGACGCAGCCTCGACCGTTGCGCCCTACGGCGGCGGCTTTGGTAATTACTGCTCGTTGTCGTATGGACAAGGGAAAATAAACGGCACTAGCCCCCCAACTACAGGAGATGACAGAGGCTCGGTTATTGATAGCCCAATCAAAAATCTTTTCGACTGATTCATCATCGAGATATCCGGTGGTGCGAATGGGCATTAAGGCACAACCTGGGGCAACTCCGACGATACCTTTGCCATTTTCTTCGGCGATCGCTAATCCGGCGCAGGCGGTTCCGTGGTTATCTGAAGGAGATTGTGGTGAAGGGAGACGATTTTGGCCTTTCAGGTCAATGGGAGCGACAATTTTTCCTATACCCTGAAAATCAGGGTGATTAAGGTCGATCGCATCATCGGTAATAGCAACCACTATAGATCTGGTTCCTCGAGTAATATCCCAAGCTGGTTCTACCGAGATATGAGCATCAGGAGCTACATCGGCACCTCCGGTATTATGGAGATACCACTGACGGTGGTAGAGAGGATCAGTAGGTCGATAATACTTTTGGCTTTTGACCACAATATTGGGTTCTGCTACTAGAACTTCTGGGTTCCTGGTGAGGCGGTTAGCGATTTTAATGGGATTTTCTTGAGCTTGGCTGCTGACTTCATAGACAAAGGTGTTGGGAACACCATAGACAGATTTTAATAATCTCAAACCTTGGCTGTTGGCGATCGCATTGCGGTTGGACTCCTCAACCTCCTCGCTAAACTGAATGGTGATTTGATTGGTCAGATACATAACCATTCCCGGATTATTATCAGCCTGATAGACATGACTCGCAAAAGCCACCCGATCTGACTGACGAGCCAGTTCCATCGCCTGATCGAGTTCAGCATCTTTTACCTTAACTTCCTGGAGTTCTGGTGGTACCGAGGAAGTTTCCTCAATGTGGATAGGCAAATTTTGTAAGTTTTCTCCTTCAGATACAACCGGGGTAAACTGAGGGCCACTATCCGTGACTGGTTGTTTTGGCGTGAGTCCATCAGCTTGATCTGGTAGGGGGCTGACTCCACCACCGCCGCCTACTGGGGGTGTGGAAACCAAGCGAACCGTAAACCGCCCAGGAACTTTAGTAATTGCCAGTTCCTCACCTCCCCGTTGTAGAATGCTGCCAAGACTTTCTTCGGGAACGCCCATGCCCTGATATTGTTGAGCGTTAATCTCGTAGGAGTTAGCTGATGTCATTTTGTTATAATCCTCAAAAGTGCTCACTATTATTGGCTCAATAGATTAAGTCCGATGTTAATGGTTGACCGAATCAAGCTGGGGTGGATGGATGGTCATCCTATAAAGACTATAACCCTTGGCTGGTCAGGATCTACAACAGTTTTACTAAACTCCTACACTTTGGCCAAAAAATGATAAGATCTGTAAACATCAATAACCTTTCATTTCGCGATCGCATGATGCTGTCTCCTTTCATAGTCCGCTATCCTCAACTTTTTGTGAGTATATTGGCATCAGCCCTGACTGTTTTAACTGTCTCAGGCCATGCTACAACGGTTATGGCTCAAGATCCTTCTGTGTATGATGAGGCCACAGGTGAAGGCTCGGAACCTGAATTTCCCAGAGATTTAAGTCCGACCCCAGTACCGAGGAATCCTCAAGATATGCGCCCTTTGAGCCTTGATAGTAGTTTTTTAAGTGTTCAAGGGGGGGAGCGCTTGTTAGCTGAAGCCGGGGAAGCAATTAGTAACGAGAATTACACCCAGGCAGCCAGGAAACTCCAGGAGGCGCGCCAAATTTTCAATCAGCTTTCTAATTTTCATCAACAGTTAGCCAGCAGTTTCTCAGGGGTTGACAACCGCATTGCTGACCAACATCGCAATGAGGCCAGAGATACCGCTCAAATGAGGGATACAGCCACTTATCAATTGGCTTTAGTCCATCGTGCCCAGAATCAACCCGAGTTAGCTGTTCCCCTACTCGTGCAAATTATTCGTTCTCAAGCCCCAACCCGGGATTTAGGCCAAAAAGCATATCAACAATTACTTGAATTAGGATTTGTCAGCAGTCCAGCCAGGGGTAGTGCTTCTTCTAACCCGGCAACCACTTCCAATGCTCAATAATTCATCTACAATCAAACATAGTCGTTTAATAGGAATCCCATGATCACCCTTTCCCAAGTTGAGGCAATGATTAAGTCTGAGTTGCCTGATGCTGTTGTTAAAGTTGAAGACCTTGGCGGGGGCGACCATTTACAAGCTGTAGTGGTTTCGCCTCTGTTTGAGGGCAAAACCCTGGTGAAACAACATCAGATGGTTTATAAAGCTGTTAGGGAAGCTATGGCAACAGAGGCCATTCATGCCCTAGCGCTGAAAACTTATACCCCCCAAGAGTGGTCAAAAGTCAACCAGGCTGCTTAATTTGTTGATCTAAGTTGTGAATAACTCGATTGAATAATCACTATGAATCCTGAAGTAGAAGCCAAAATTGAAAACCTGATTAACCAGCACAAAGTTTTTGTGTTTATGAAGGGTACCAAGTTGATGCCCATGTGCGGTTTTTCCAATAATGTGGTGCAAATTCTCAATAGTTTAGGGGTTCCCTTTGAAACCCTCGATATTTTGGAAGATGCCGAAATTCGCCAAGGTATTAAGGAATATTCAAACTGGCCGACCATTCCCCAAGTTTACATTAATGGTGAATTTGTCGGCGGTTCCGATGTGATGATTGAGTTATATCAGAAGGGCGAACTACAAGAGATGCTAGAGGTGGCTCTGGCATCATAGTCCGACTTAACTAATTAACTCCCTAACCCAGCCTCTCGAAGGCTGGGTTTTTCCCAGGTATCTAGTAATAATCTACTTCTGGTTGTGGTAGGGGAGTCATTTCAAAGTTGGACGGGTCGTTAATGTACCTAAAGGTTTCTTCCTCTAGGCGGTGAATTTGATAAGGTTCGAGGGCGTTTGTATTTCTCAGGGCGGCAATGTAGCCATCTACAAACATTCTAAGCTCATCATAACGATAGCCTCGATTCCACATTTCGACGAGGGAATCAGTGATTTTTTGGTAGTGCCGGATGGTCTGAGCATTCTGTAACATGGTGGAAACCTCAAGTTATAATCTATATGTTGGGGGTATGGTTAAGGGATAGGGATTAGTCTCTACCTTGATTCAGTTATATACACCTCACCGATATGGATTTCTGGCATTCTAGCTGAATCGGACTGTGATTGAAAAGACTGTTACCTTTAGTTATAGGTTTCCCTGGACCGATGGCAATTGTTTCAAGTTCTTACTCATTCCCTTCATTTTGATCATAATGCACCCCGGAAAATTACGGGGGTTGTGGACTGATGGCCGCTTTAAGGTTGATGCCTCTCTCCCTCTGTGATTTTTATATTAACCTAATTGTGATCATAGATCTAGGGTGGATTGCCGATCGCAAGGGTAGCAGGAGTTACAAAATGATGATTTCGACTCTGTTAACCTGTGTTCAATTATTGATAAAGGAAGCTGGCACCAGTGGGATATGCTTATATTTCAATTATTGAGGGAAATCCGCACCTGCGATCGCTGTTAGGTTGGCATCTTCAGCACGTTGGTTATTCGGTGTGTCAATCTGCGGACTTTCATCATGCTAGAGAGGTGTTTTACACGACTCAGCCAAGTTTAGTAGTTATTGATGCAGAATTACCAGGCGGCAATAGTCTAGAATTCTGCCAGTGGCTACTACAGCAACGACAGTCTTTAATCTTGATGCTTTCGGCTCGGAATACGGAATCTGATATTGTCCGTGGTTTGAGAGCAGGAGCTGATGATTACTTAACTAAACCTTTTGGAATGCAGGAGTTTTTAGCGAGAGCTGAAGCACTTATGCGTCGCACTCGCAATGTGGCTCCTCCTACCAGTTTAGATTATGGGGATTTGAAAATTGATTTGGTACAGCGTCGGGTTTATCTTCAGGGTCAAATGATAGAACTGACTCCCCAAGAGTATAGTCTTCTTTATGTTTTGGCTCAAAATGATGGGGAGCCTCTCAGTCGTTCGGAACTGTTGCGCCGCGCTTGGCCAGATTATATTGATAATCCCCGCACTATTGATACTCATGTTCTATCATTGCGGAAAAAGATGGAAACTGACCCTCGACAGCCTAGTTTAATCCAAACGGTTCGTAATATTGGTTATCGATTGAATTTGGATGTTCTTAAACCTGAACCAAGTTGGTATCCTAGTGTTAATGGTCAATTACCACCAATTCAGGCTAAAACTGGTAGCTAATTGTGAGGATTCGGTAGGGTGCGTCAGCACCAGTATATCAATGGCATTGTTAACCAGAACATTCACAACTGACGCACCCAATAAAAGGCTTTTACTCGATTTGTATGATTCCCTATATAGGGAATAGAGTTGAGAAAAAGCCGTTTTTAGTTATGGGCAATGATGGTAAATTTATTAATCAGATAAATCTACCATATTGCAGATAAAAAATCAGGTGTTTTTAATGAAAAATCTCATCAGGTTAAACTTGGGTTTATAGGGTGCATAACGCAGGGGAATATCGAAGAGTAGAGATTGCTTTAAAAGGCTTTTGTGGTGGCAAAAAGTGTCAAAGGTAGCTTGGCCGTGATATTTGCCGAGGCCGCTTTCTCCTACTCCTCCAAAAGGCAAGGATTGACCCCCGACTTGCATGATAGTTTCGTTGAAACAAATACCCCCGGATGAGGTTTCTTGAAGAACGCGCTGTTGTGACTGTTTATTACGGGAAAATAGGTAAAGAGCGAGAGGTTTGGGTCTGGCGTTAATTTGACTAATTGCATCCCCTAAATCATCATAGGTCAAGATGGGTAAAATCGGCCCAAAGATTTCATCTTGCATGATGGTATCTTCCCAGGATACTTCATCAATGAGAGTGGGAGAGATATAGCGATCGCTTTCATCAAACTTACCACCAGTGACGATTTTACCATCATGTAATAACTCAGTCAACCGATGAAAATGATAGTTATTAATAATCCGCCCATAGTCGGGACTTTGCTGCGGTTCGGAGCCATAAAAACTCTCAATATAGCCAATCATAGCTTTAATCAAGTCCGATTTAAGGCGGCGGTCTACCAATAGATAATCTGGGGCTATACAAGTTTGACCAGCGTTAATAAACTTACCCCAAACAATCCTTTTGGCGGTATAATCTAACTGAGTATCGGCATCGACAATACAGGGACTTTTGCCACCCAATTCTAAGGTAACGGGAGTCAAATGTTTGGCGGCGGCGGTCATGACAATTTTCCCGATGCGCTTCCCTCCGGTAAAAAAGATATGGTCGAAGGGTTCATCTAAGAGTTGTTGGCTAACTTCTACCCCCCCTTGAATAGTGGCGATATAGTGAGATGGAAAGGTTTTGCTAATCAGATCGGCTAGGACTTGGGAAGTTGATGGGGCTAGTTCAGAGGGTTTAAGGATAGCACAATTTCCGGCGGCGATCGCACCGACGAGGGGAGAAATGACCAATTGAAAGGGATAATTCCAAGGTCCGATAATTAAGACAACTCCCAAGGGTTCAGGATAGATATAGCTAGAAGCGGGGAAGGCAGTGGGGTGGGTCTTGACCCGGCGAGGCTTAACCCAGGATTTTAAATTTTTGAGAGCATATTTAATTTCTCCGAGGGTGGAAAGTTCAAACAACCCTTCTAACTCAGGACGGCCTAAGTCAGCTTTGACTGCTTCTAGGATAGGTTGTTCAAAATCAGCGATCGCCTGTTGGAGTCGTCGCAGTTGCGAGAGTCGGAAGTCCACCTGTTTAGTCTCTCCGGTGGCAAAAAACTGTCGCTGTTGGCTGATAATTTCCGAGAAATTCAAGTTTTCTGTCATTATTGAGAATTTCCTGTAGGTTGGAAGTAGCCCTATATAGACCAGGGTACTGAGAGTCTGCTATATCTGGTTATGGTGGCATAACAGATTATTGTTACCTGTTCTAGCGCCCTCTCGATAGTTACTGCTGGCGCAGTTTCCCCTATGCTTAGTGTAATAGAGCGATCGCTAATTTCGTTAACAGTGAAGCGGTAAGCCTCAACTCAGGTACCAAAGAAATTGACATGGACATGAAAGAGATTCTATATCTGGAAATTCCTAACCCCGATACACACAGCGTTTGTACCTGGTTGCAGCAAACGTTTAATCCGGGGGTGGGTGAGAAAACGATCACCCCAGACGGGTTTCGCCTGAAATTTCCTCAACAGGGGTCTGGGGAATTGTCGGTGTTTACTTGGTCCGTCCAACGCACAACCTATCTCAAGGTTTTTCGGGTGGGGACTGTGGGAAGTTCTCAAGAAAAACGGGTACTCAACAGCCTGGAAACTGGTTTAAGACAGGAGTTTCCTTATCAGTATCCTGAACCTCCAGCCATTGATTTGTCGCAGGAGTCGATTTTTGAGGCTTTGGCTGCCTATTATCCCCAAACGGTGAAATATTTTCAGAAAATCCCTAATGGGGAATATGACCTAAAACGGGTGTACTGGTGGGAGAAACGCTGGCGGGAGGGGGTGAGAAATCCACAAACTCCTAAACAGGTGATTTTTACTGAGGCGAGAAAGGACTCTGATGGGGAGTTGCCTAGTTATGACCTAATTTATGTTGGCGGGGCTTTAGGGGTCATTCATGCGGCGGTAATGGCACGTTTAGGGTATCGGGTGCTATTGATGGAACGTCTCCCCTTTGGTCGGATGAACCGGGAATGGAATATTTCTCGCAGTGAATTACAGAGTTTAATTGACTTGGGATTGTTCACGGGGGCGGAAGTCGAGAGTTTTATCGCTAGGGAGTATAAGGACGGTTTCCACAAGTTTTTTGATGCTAATAATCCCCCCGTGGCTAAGGGGGAGGTTTTGCATACTCCTCGGGTGTTGAATGTAGCCATAAATACGGATAAATTGCTGTCTTTGTGTGGTGAAAAACTCCGACAGGCGGGGGGAGAGATTTGGGATGAAACGGAGTTTATTCGGGCGGATATTGGAGGCGATCGCGTTAAGGTGACGGCTACTGATTTGACTACTAATTCCGAACGGATAGCTACCGGAAGGTTATTGGTTGATGCTATGGGTACCGCGTCCCCTATTGCTTGGCAACTTAATGGCGATCGCACCTTTGATAGTGTTTGTCCTACCGTGGGGGCCGTGATTAATGGTGGGTTTGAACCAGGAGTTTGGGATTCTAATTATGGGGATGTTCTCCACAGTCACGGGGATATTTCTAGGGGTCGCCAATTGATTTGGGAGTTGTTCCCTGGCGAAGGTGACGAGTTGACTATTTATCTGTTTCACTATCATCAGGTTAATCAGATCAACCCCGGTTCTCTGTTGGAAATGTTCGAGGATTTCTTTACTATTTTACCAGAATATCGTCGTTGTAATCTGGATAATTTGGTTTGGAAAAAAGCGACTTTTGGCTATATCCCCGGTTATTTTAGTCTGGGAGGAAGCGATCGCACTGTCGCCTATGACCGTTTAATTTCTATTGGAGATGCTGCTTGTCTTCAGTCTCCCTTAGTATTTACTGGTTTTGGTTCTTTGGTACGGAATTTATCCCGTTTAACGGACTTATTAAATACCGCACTAAAGCATGATTTGCTCACCAAATACTACCTCAATCAAATTCGCGCCTATCAAAGCAATATCGCCGTTACTTGGTTGTTTTCTAAGGGAATGATGGTTCCCACCGGGCGTTATCTTCCTCCTCAAAGAATTAACTCCATTTTAAATACTTTTTTTGGGCTGTTGGCGACAGAACCCGAAGAGGTGGCTAATACCTTTATTAAGGATAGGACCGACTGGTGGACCTTTAACCGTCTGGCTTTAAAAGCGGCGCGCATGAACCCCAAGTTGCTGATCTGGATTTTAGATTTTGTCAATACTGGAGAAGTTATCCGCTGGATGATTAGTTATTTTGTCTTCACCTGGTTAGCGTTAATCAGTTGGTTATTTAGTTGGGTTCCCCCCCTCGCGCGTCGCCTTCAACCCTGGTTAGAATCTCGTTATCCGGGGCTGTGGCTGCTATTATTAGCCACCAGTTATGTACTGACAGATGGTTTGGGACAGCATCAACCATCAATTCTAAGGAAGTTACAACCCAAGACTTCCTAATCATGAATGATTAATTATTAGCAGAAGTGGCCGGTTTAGGGTCAAAGCTGGGAAATGGGGCGACACCACCTTGATATAGGGGAAGTACACCGTTCCATTTCTGGATCATCTTTTCCTGAAGTTCTAACTCCCTCAGCCTGATGGTCATGGGGTTAACTGTGGATGCGCTAATTCTGGCTGCTTCTGCGTCCGCTTGGGCTTTGGCTAATTGACGTTCTGCTTCGGCTTGGGCGACTTGTAGTTGTGCTTGGGCAGCGATCACCTGTTGTTCCGCTTGAAAACGGGCGGTCATTTGCGCTTCAATGGCGCTATCAAAACGGGGCTTACTAACAAACCCAATCGAATCAAATTCCACCCCCACACCAACAAATTTTTCATTTAAGCAGTTTTGAACCGAGGTTAATAATTCTCGCTGTTTGCTTCCGACAATATCTTCTGGTCTTAATCCGGCTGCTTCTTGGTTAAAGCAGTTACGGAGTTCACTGCGTACTAAAGTCCCTTTAAACTCATCAGGGTCTTTCAGGTATTTACCGTAGAAATCCTTGATTTGGTTGGTATTGAAAAAGTAGGAGAGAGAAATATCTGCATTGACGCTAGTTCCCCCAACTCCGAAACTGATGCTTTCGTCGATAGGTGAACCTTCATCTCTCGCCGCTGAGAGGATGTAATATTGAACGTGATCGGGAAAAATGATAATTTCCTCGCTGTAAGCATTATACCATACTTTTCCCGTGCTAATAGTGGCATTCTGTACACCGCGATTGCTTCCGTACATTTGCACTTTCAGTCCTACATAACCAGGGGGAATGCGTTTGACGCTAGTTCCCGGAATGACACCACAGGAAGAGATACTCATACTTACTAAAATGGCGCATCCTGTTAACCCTAGTACATTGGGAATTGGCGCGGTTTTCATCATCATAATTACCTCTGGGAGTCTAACAGTTCTAACCAAGATGTGTCATCTTGAGGAAATGTGGCTTGTAGCTGTTTTTGTTCGACTTTGGCGCGATGAATTTTGTGGGTCACATGATAAACCGATAAGCCGGGAATTATTACTAATCCTGTGAAGTATCCAAAAACTCCTAACCAGACTTTGAGGTTACTGGGGGAACTAACTAAATTCGCGGAAGTTCCTAAAATCCCAAAGCAAAGGATGAGTTCAAAACCACCAACTACTAGCCATTTAAGTAGGGTTTTCATGACTGGGGAATATAGCCGAGTTATAACCTGGGGGGTTAACTCGATGGGGTTGATACGCTATCTATTTGGCTTGTGTGTATTATAGGCGATCGCTTTAGGAGTGAACAGAAATCACAGATTTTTTTAACATTCTCTGACGAACCTAAACACCCGGTAGGTTTAGTAATTGGTAACTATTACCTAAAGTTTTTAAAAACCTCCCATTGATGAGGTTATCAACTCGCCAATATTCACCGAAACGGACTCCATTCGACCGAAAAATATAACCCCTGTTCTTGGAGAGTTCGTTTATTGGAACTAAGTTCCATCAGAGGAATTCCCCAATCAAACCGGGCGCGGAAATTATCACCATACTGCCAACGCAAGCCTAAGCCTAAAGACATTAAAGTTTCCGAGGATAATTGCAATTGGTCGGCGTTACTACTCCAGGCGGTGCCGAAATCTACAAAGGGGGTAACTTGTAAAATTCCCTTATTGTTATCAACTCGGAGAATGGGATAGCGTAACTCCGCCGAAGCAAATATAAAATTATCGCGCAATAAGGCATCCTGACGGTATCCCCGAAGATTGTCTAATCCCCCTAATCCTGCTTGTTCTAGGGGTACTAACTCCTGTGTGGATAATTGGATATCGGAGCGCAATAAGACTAGGGTATCTGGGGCTAATAATCGCAACCATTGGGCTTGACCTCGCCATGCTAAATATTGACTATCAGGACCGTCATCATTAATGGTTGAGTTGAACAAGTTTAAGCCTATGCTAAATTGCGATCGCGCCGCCAAAACCTGTTGAGTTCCTCGCCTGGTATATTCCTGAGATAAACGCAAAATTGATAGGCGGGTTTTACCATCGGAGTCCGCCCCCCTAGCCAAGGGAAAACCTATACCTAAAATAGATGTCTCGCTTTCGCGGCGGGCGAAACTAACACCTAGGGCTAACTCTTCTGTCGGGGTCTGAATAATAGGTTGGCGATATCGCAATTCAAAAGTGACACTTGTGGCTTCAATATCAAGTTCCTTAAAAGGTGGTTCTACAATATTACTATCAGTATAATTAAAGTAAAATCCTACGGTTCCGTTGCGGGAATTAATCGGAAAATCATATAAGACATCTACCACATTACTGCCATCGGTATTACTATAATATATGCCTAAACTATCTCCTTGTCCGAGAAGATTGGCTTCTGTGAGTTCAACGCCTCGTTGAAATGTGCTAACACTGGGGGGGCGGTAGTTATTAGCAAATAAATTAATATCGAAGGTTTTGGCTGTGGTAAATTCTACATCTAAGATGCTTTGACCAGGACGAGTTCCGGCAGACAATTCGGCTTGTATGGTATCGATTATCGGGCTTAATTGTAATAGTTGCAACGCGGCGAGTAGACGATTTTGATTTAGGGGTTTGGCGGTAGCAACAGCTAGACGACTACGCACATAATCGGGGTTTAGTCGTCCGGTGGCGCTGACGTTAATATCAGTTACTTCTCCTTATAAAATTTGGATGGTTACCGTTCCCTCTTGCAGTTCCTGGGGGGGTATAAAAGCGCCGGAAGTAATGTAACCTTCGCTGATATAAAGATTAGTAATGGCCGAACGTGCTTGCAAAAGTTCCGCAAAGGTAATCGGACGATTTAGAAAAGATTGTGTAACTTCTGCTAGTTGTTGATCACTAAAGGCTGTGTTTCCTTCAAAGCTGAATTTTTCGACAATAATAGTAATAGATACATCTGGGGGTTCTTCTATATTTTCTGGTGTTAGGTTGGGGGAAGGAAATAATTGCTCAGGTGTAGGTAACTGGGGGGGAAGTT
Organism: Arthrospira sp. PCC 8006; assembly: GCF_046480465.1. Classification (NCBI taxonomy): domain Bacteria; kingdom Bacillati; phylum Cyanobacteriota; class Cyanophyceae; order Oscillatoriales; family Microcoleaceae; genus Arthrospira; species Arthrospira sp. PCC 8006. The sequence continues at coordinate 27,441 of NZ_PKGG01000014.1, read as the reverse complement.
CCGGTTCCGGTTGGGGACGTTCTGGTAATGATGGAATAGTGTTAGGAACCTCTGGTAAATTTACAGGTAAGACCGGGGAGAGGGTTTCGGCTAGGGTAGCGCAAGGGTGAGTTATAGCTACAATAATGGTGAGATTTAATGGCCACTTAAATAGGTGATTGAAAATAGATTTTTGGCTTGAGATCCCCATATTTACTCCTCAATGTGTAACTGCCAGCTATATTGATATTTTAATCATGTTATACTGGTTTTTGATGTCTGACACTGTTAAATATTTCCGGGAGGTTCCTGTTACTTTCAATGGCTGATTAATCGGAATTGGTAGCTAACAGGTTGGCTACTTGTTGGGCTAAGGTCAAGGGGTTGAATGGTTTGGTAATCACTCCGGCGATGTCCATTTGTTCAAAGCGATCGCGATCTTGTTTTAGCACTTTGGCTGTCAGCATAATTACCGGAATTTCTCGACAGCTTGGTGTTTGTTGGAGTTGCCTGGTCAACTGGAAACCATCAAGATCTGGCATCGATACATCTAACAAAATCGCATCAGGATGTTCCGTTTTGGCTTTCTGTAAACCCTCTTGACCAGAGTTGGCTGTAATTACGTCCCAACCTCCTAGATCCGTCATACAAACCCGGACGATTTCCCGGATACGTTCTTCATCATCAATTACTAAAATTTGGGGTTTTGGCATAGGTCACGATTTACCGTGTAAACAAGATAAAACTACTCTCGCTTATTAGGTTCAAATAGACAAGCATTTTTCCTGTCTACAAATACAGAAACTTATATAGATAATTATCAATTTTTACCTGTTACTTCTGTGATCTGTCCCTGATGGTAATTTAGTTAAGCTAAACTTATTTATCTGGCAAAATGATTTTAATATTTAAAAAATGGTAAATATTTATTACATTTTTATTGAGAAAATTTCCTATAAATTTGACGAGAGAATGGGGGTTGTGGTAGGGTGGAAAAAATCAAAAATGAGCGCTGTTTGTGTGCGTATAGCAAAAATGAGGCTCAAACCCTGATGCTGTCGTGAGTTTAAAGGTCTATTGACGGAAAATGGCTAATCCCGAGACACCAATTTAGGCGAAAAAATGGACGGCAAAAAAACGGGGGCTTGACACAAACGACAATTTGTGCATCCTAGGTAGTAGAAGGGGAAATTGAGTTTTTAAAAACGATTTTAATGGTTAGTGTCGTTGGTATTTATAACCCTAGGAATAGTGAAATAAAAAGTGCTGCCTTTAGCCAATTGACTTTCGACCCAAATTTTACCGCCGTGTTGTTCAATAATGCTTTGACAGATAGATAAGCCTAAACCAGTTCCACTCTTTTGGCGAGAGTCAGAGGCATCGACTTGTTGAAAGCGACTAAAGATAGTTTTTAGTTTTTCGGGAGGAATGCCACGTCCCTGGTCGCGGACTTGAAAAAGTACCATATCATCCTGTGGGTAAGCTGAGAGGGTGACAGTGGTATGGGGAGGGGAAAATTTAATAGCATTACCGACTAAATTAGTCAGAGTTTGTAGCATGGCATCGCGTGCCGCCCAGAGTTGAACGGAAGTGGGTAAAATTTCCAGGGTAATGGAGTCCCGATGAGCGATCGCCTGTAAACTATTAATTACTTGCATCATCAATTCCTGAGCTGAACAAGCCTCCATTTGAAATTGAACCTCACCGGAGTTTAGCCGTTCAATATCAAGAATATCATTAACCATTCGCACCAGTCTTTCTGTCTCTAATAAAGCAATTTCAATAAATTTATGAAACTCCTGGGGTTTGTGATCATACAAGCCGGAAGATAACAGTCCTAACGAGCCTTGAATAGCGGTGAGTGGGGTTCTCAGTTCATGGCTAACCACAGAAATAAACTCATTTTTCATCTGTTCTACGGCTCGCCGTTCACTGATATTCTGAGCTTGAGCAATAAAATAGAGAGGAACCCCGTCAATATTTCGGACTATGGACATACTTAATAATACCCAAATTACATATCCTTGCTTATGAAGGTAGCGTTTTTCTACATAGTAATATTTAACTTGACCCTCGATCAATTTTTTAATGGATTTTACCTCCTGCTCATAATCTTCTGGGTGGGTGATATCTTTACATTTGAGTTGGAGTAGTTCTGCTTCCTGGTAGCCCAACATTTCACACATAGATCGATTAACTTTTAAGCAGTTTCCTTGGGAGGATAACAATGCCATACCGATCGCAGCATCTTCAAAAGCGGTGCGGAAGCGTTCTTCACTATCTCTGAGTTTTTGTTCAGCTTGTTTGTAGTGGGTGATATCAAAGGTTAAACCTAAAATTTGGCTCAGTCTACCCTGTTTGTCTAACAGTGGTAAATACTTAATGATGACGGTTTTTGGGGTTTGATTGGGAAGGGTAATAGTAGCTTCACCAATTTGTATGGTTAGGGTTTGGATGGTTTTTTCTAGCAAGGGTAAATAATGGCAAGTTTCCTCTGGGAGAAATAGCTCTTCATCTCGGCGACCAATAAATGTTTCTTCTGACCAACCTGTTCGTTCTAATACTCGTTGGTTGACGAATTTTAAACGGCGATCGCTGTCATAAATTACAAAGACATCAGGAGCATGATTGACCGCTAGGCGTAGGAGTTCTTCGCTTTCGGCTAGGGCGAGTTCTGCTTGCTTGCGATCGCTAATATCTTCCGCAAATCCTACATAACGTAGGGGAGAACCATCGTCATTATAAATAATGTTGACTTCTTCATAAACCCACCTAATTACACCATCATTTCTAATAATCCGATATTCTCGTTTAACCAAATTATTTTGATGCTGTTTTTCCTGATAATTAATTACTGCTCCTCGGTCTTCTGGGTAGATGGTATTTAACCAAGAATCAGGATTTTGATAGAGACTCTCACAGGTGCGTCCCCAAATTTTTTCATAGGCTGGGCTTAAATAAATATATTGTCCTGAATTGGCGCATTTTACAAAGAAAAACTGACTGATAGTAGAGGCGATTTCTTGAAAGCGTTTTTCACTTAATGCTATGGCTAATTCAGCTTTTTTACGATAGTTAATATCTGTGATAATCGCACAACATCCAGCATATTTACTATCATCAAATATAGGATTAGTTGATAGTATAGTCCAGAGAATATCTCCGTTTTTCCGCTTAAATTTAAACTCGTGTTGCTCCGCAATACCTTCACGACGACGTTGCAGATAATTTTCGACTATTGGATAATCCTGTTCATCCACAAACTTAAATAGGGAAGATTGAGTTATTTCTTCTTGGGTATAACCCAGCATATTTGCCATTTGCTGATTGACAAAAGTGGTCATACTATCACTGTCAATTATCCAAACTCCTTCGAGGGTCGTTTCAATGATAGTCCGAAATTTAGCCTCGCTTTTTATTAAAGCTGCTTCCGTCTTTTGGCTATCGCTAATATCTTGAACCCAAGACAGCAACATATTCAGTTTTCCTGATTCATCGTAAAAATTGGAATTGTACCACTCACAATAAATTACTGATCCATCTTTGCGGTAATTACGATTTATGCAAATCCTCCTTTTTTCTTGATTGGCAAAAATGGTCTGAGTTTCTCGATTAACGCGATCGCTATCTTCCTCAAAGATTAATTTCCATTCATTCATCGACTTACCCAACACTTCCGACTCAGACCAACCAAATATCTCTTCTGCTTGCTTAGACCATTGGATAACCCGCAATTTTCGATCCCAAATAATAGTTCCCAGAGGAGAATTATCAATCAGTGTTTTTAATTGATGATTAACTGATTTGAGGGAGTGTGTAGTTGATAGCTGATTGGTTAAATTATCCCTTCTGTATGGGGAGGATAACAGTTGCATTTCTATGCGCCATTGTACTTCTTCAAAATCTAAGGGATAAATCAGAACATCTGCTACTTGCAAGTTGAAGGCGCGAATTTCCCTAAATACACTTTTAGACTCGGCTAGTAGAAGAATCCGAACATGAGCAGTGACAGTGTGTACTTGTAATTGTTTGGCGATCAGATATCCATCGGTATCGGGTAATTTGACATCTAAAAAAATCAGATCAGGTGGAATATGTTTAGCTACCTCCAGACCTTCATATCCATCACCAATAACCTGAACTTGATAATTATTGATAGTTAATAGGTTAGCCAGTTCCCCGCGACTCGGAGACTCGCCTGCAATCACTAAAACCCGAACCGGAAAATTCATATCGGTGGAAGCCATAATCTGCTATCAGTGCAAGAAAATATACTTATAGTTTTGATAGTAGCGCTTTTGATATTAAAGTCATAGCGACTTGACAAATTTTTTTCTTGAACCTTATAAGTTTCTTATATTTCATTGCTACAGTTAATTCCAGACCCTGATTTATTCTCAGTCCACCCATAAGTAAAATCACTTGTGATTTTTCAGGTGCGATCGCTTTCCGGCTGGCTAGGCTGGTTAGGGAGGTGTTAGCCACTACCCCTATCACAACTCGGAAACTCTCTCCGAGGGCTGATGCTGTTTACATAGATAGGGTATATGGGGGGCTGAGTTTTTTTTTGTCGCGCAGACCTGCTGAAATAAATTTGACTAATTCACCCCTGACTTTATAAGTTTCTTATATTTAACTGCTACAGTTAATTTCAGACCCTGATTTATTCTCAGTCCACCCATAAGTAAAATCACTTGTGATTTTTCGGTGGCTAATACCTTCCCACTATATGCTGGCTAGGAAGGTATTAGCCACTTACCCCTATCACAACTCGGAAACTCTCTCCGAGGGCTAATGCTGTTTACATAGATAGGGTATATGGGGGGCTGAGTTTTTTTTGTCGCGCAGACCTGCTGAAATAAATTTGACTAATTCACCCCTGACTTTATAAGTTTCTTATATTTAACTGCTACAGTTAATTTCAGACCCTGATTTATTCTCAGTCCACCCATAAGTAAAATCACTTGTGATTTTTCGGTGGCTAATACCTTCCCACTATATGCTGGCTAGGAAGGTATTAGCCACTTACCCCTATCACAACTCGGAAACTCTCTCCGAGGGCTAATGCTGTTTACATAGATAGGGTATATGGGGGGCTGAGTTTTTTTTGTCGCGCAGACCTGCTGAAATAAATTTGACTAATTCACCCCTGACTTTATAAGTTTCTTATATTTAACTGCTATGTTGAATGTCGGACCCTAGTTTATTCTCAGTCCACCCATAAGTAAAAATCGGCACTGATTTTTCGGTGGCTAATACCTTCCCACTATATGCTGGCTAGGAAGGTGTTAGCCACTACCCCAATCATGACTCGGAAACTCTCTGTTAGGGTTGATGATGTTTAGATAAACGGGGTATATGGGGGGGCTGATTTTTTTGGTACATTAGTCTATGACATCTACTGAAAAACCTTATCAAAAAATTCCGATTCAAGATTGTGGGGAATTGTTGACTCCCATTCCCTCGGAAATGTTTATTTTCGAGTCTCCTCACCCCTATCAAAAATTGGGTGCGCCTTATCAACTCTCTCCCGTTAGTTCCCCCTATTACCTGCGAGAGAAGGTTGGCGATCGCTTAATTAACGCTCATCAATATTTACAAGCTGAATATCCACATTTGCGGATTTTGGTTTTTGATGCTTATCGACCTATTGAAGTACAACAGTTTATGGTTGATTATGCTTTTCAACAACAACTTAAAGCTACAGGATTAACCTTAGAATTGCTATCGGAACAACAGCGACAACAGTTGTGGCAGGAAGTTTATAAATTTTGGGCTATTCCTAGTCGTGATCCGGCTACCCCTCCACCCCATAGCACCGGGGCTGCTGTCGATGTTACTTTATTTGATATCGTGACGGTCAGTGCTGTTAATATGGGTTCTGATATTGATGAGATTTCTTCTCGGTCTGAACCGGATTATTTTGCTGAAAGTTCTGAGATGACAGAATTAGAATATCATCGAAATCGACAAATTTTAAAGCAGGTCATGACCAGGGCTGGCTTCCTACAACATTTACATGAATGGTGGCATTTTTCCTATGGTGATCAAATGTGGGCTTGGCTACATAATCGCCAGAATAACACTGCCGCGATCGCTTCTTATGGTTTATATAGTTGAAATCACCATATATATGCCGCCACATTTTCCCATGATATAAGTATAGGTCAAGTCGCCGAACTTGTCAAGCCCAAATCCGCAGTTAATTTGATATTTAATTATTGAGTGTTTGTGTGTCTGTGTCTAACCCTGTAGCAGCGAGAGATAGATAGAATTTCCGGGATGGCGATCGCTTGTTGGGGTTGGCATAGTTGAAATCACCATATATATGCCGCCACATTTTCCCATGATATAAGTATAGGTCAAGTCACCGAACTTGTCAAGCCCAAATCCGCAGTTAATTTAATGTTTAATTATTGAGTGTTTGTGTGTCTGTGTCTAACCCTGTAGTCGTGAGAGAGACAAATCCGAATTATCGGAGTAGGGGCGAGTAATAATTGAGAGATAATCAGAGATTCTAAGGATAGATAAAATCGGGAAAATCTGTTAACTTCATATTAGGAATTAGTGGCTAGGAGTGATTTAATCTTGACACATTTAGAAAATTCTGATAAATTCAGGTTAGAACATGGTAGGGTGGCTATCCCTGTGGAAATACGAACCCTTATAGCTGTAATAGGGCTGTGTGTGGGGATATTGCTGACATCATGTAGCCTTCCGCAAGTCTCGGCAGCGAACCGAATGTTCTTAGATTTATCCCTAGAGTTTGTGGGTGAGTACGAACTACCAGAGTCTCAAAGGCTGTCAGATTTGACCTATGAGATTACCGGATATGGTGAACCGACCGATGGAGGTATTCGCTTTTATGGACTAGGGGAGTCCGAAGGCGAAAGCGACCCGACAGAATTATATACCCTGGGTTGGGAGTTTGCTGGTGGGAACAAATCGGCAGATATTGCTAAGATTGGGATTAAGGAGAGCATCAAATTAAGCGATCGCCCTAGGTCTGCGCGCAGCATCGCCTTTTCCCCGCGCAAGTCGCTGTTTATCGCCACAGATAACTCCCACATCGGGGAATATGACCTAGAAACGGGGGAACTAAAAAATACCGTGCCACTACCTCCGAGCTATGTGTCGAAGGAGGATGAGACCAAACCCCCCCAAGGCTTACAACCGGAGTTAGGCATAAAATCTCTAGCCATAGCGCCTGATGGTTTTAGTGCGGGTGGGATGGACCCATTTAGGTTGTTTGTCGCACCATACGCATCACTAAAGCAGGATCTAGATAGCGGTGCGGGGAAAGTGCGAATATTGCATTATGTGATAGCCGATCGCGCTTCATTTTTAGTGTCGGAAAATCTGTATAATTTTGATGAAGATTCCCAGGGAAGGGAGTTAGCCGGACTGGTGGCTCTAAACCGGGGAGGTTCATTTCTGAGTTTAGAGCGATCGGCGAGTGGTATGGGTGCGGGAATTTATCAAGTGTTTAGTGGAGACGCAACAGATACCTCCCGCATTGCTAGTTTACGCGGTAAATTAACTAAGGTTCAATCTTTGCGAAAACAACTGCTTTTAAACCTCCCAGAATTAGGAATTAATGCTCAAGTTACTGGTATGACTTTAGGACCCCGGCTTCCTGACGGTGGACAGAGTTTAGTGGTAATTAGAGATAACCCTCCGGGTTTATTGATTTTTCGCCTGACCGGAATTTAAGGGATAATTGAGGATGGACAATTTTGGTCAATCATTGAGGTTGGGGGTGCTACGGGCATTTTCTCCGCCCCCATGGTTAGCCAGCTTTGTCCTGCCTAGAACTGTGTACGCAATTGTTGTATCCTACAGAATCGAGAAAGAATTGTTAGGAAATCATATTTATTGGCGCTATTATGACACACGCTACAGATATTCTGACCCTAGGGCGTTGGTTGGCTTCCGACTTCAGCAACCAACCCCAAGCCTTTGAAAATCCGCCATTTTTCGCTCATATTCGGGTCTGTATGCGTCCCCTGCCGTGGGAACTTCTCAATGGGTTGAGTTTGTATCTGGAACAGGCCTATGATATTAACCTGAAACAACCTTACCGGGTGCGGGTGCTGAAGTTAATCCCTGTAGATGATCATATCGAAATCGAGAACTATGAGATTGATGGTCAGGAGGAGTTTTATGGGGCTTCTAGGGAAGTCGATCGCCTGAAAGCCTTAAAGAGGGAACAACTGAATAAACGATGCGGCTGTACTTTTATCACCCACTGGACGGGAAAGGGATTTAAGGGAGTGGTGGAACCGGGGAAAGGCTGTATGGTAGAACGGAAGGGGAAACTGACTTATTTGGATAGTAGTTTTGAAATAGACGGCGATCGCTTTATTAGCCATGATCGTGGTATGGACCCAGAAACCGATGAGCATATCTGGGGTGCGGTAGCTGGACCTTTTGAGTTTGTGCGCTGGGCGAGTTTTGCTGATGAGGTGAAGTTAGGGGAATAATGGTTTCTAGGGGGACCAATTGCTGATAAATTAACCTAAGTATCAACAAATACAAAATTTCACTGAAAGTTTATGAGAGTTCTGGTTACTGGTGGTGATGGCTACTGCGGTTGGGCGACGGCGCTGTATCTTTCCAACCGTGGGTATGAAGTGGGCATTCTGGATAACTTGGTGCGCCGACACTGGGATCAACAGCTAGGTATTGAGACCTTAACACCGATTGCCCCTATTCAAAAAAGGATTCAGCGCTGGCGTGAGTTAACAGGTAAGTCTATTGACCTGTTTATGGGTGATATCAATAACTATAGTTTTCTGATCAATAGCTTGCGAAAGTTTCAGCCAGATTCTATTGTTCATTTTGGAGAACAGCGATCGGCTCCTTTTTCCATGATAGATCGTGAACACGCGGTTCTCACCCAAAGCAATAATGTGATGGGAAATTTGAATATCCTGTATGCTATGCGGGAAGAGTTTCCTGATGCACATTTGGTCAAGTTGGGGACTATGGGCGAATATGGTACGCCCAATATTGATATCGAAGAGGGTTATATTACCATTGAGCATAATGGTCGCAAGGATACTGTCCCGTATCCGAAACAGCCAGGAAGTTTCTATCACCTTTCTAAGGTCCATGACAGCCATAATATCCACTTTGCTTGTAAAATTTGGGGTCTGAGGGCTACGGATTTAAACCAGGGTGTGGTTTATGGGGTTCTGACGGACGAGACGGGAATGGATGAGTTGTTGATCAACCGTCTGGATTATGATGGGATTTTTGGGACGGCTTTAAATCGTTTCTGTATTCAGGCGGCGATTAATCACCCCCTGACAGTTTATGGTCAGGGAGGACAAACTAGGGCTTTCCTGGATATCCGCGATACGGTACGATGCGTGGAGTTGGCGATCGCTAATCCGGCTGAACCTGGTCATTTCCGCGTGTTTAACCAATTTACGGAGATGTTTAGCGTTGGCGACCTGGCGATGATGGTTAAAAAGGCTGGTGTCACCCTGGGGTTAGATGTGGAGATTCAGAATATCGAAAATCCTCGGGTTGAACTGGAAGACCATTATTTCAACGCGAAAAACACTAATCTGTTAGACCTCGGTTTGCAACCTCATTATCTGTCTGATTCGCTATTGGATTCTTTGCTGAATTTCGCGATTAAATACAAACATCGGGTAGATAAAAATGAAATTCTACCCAAGGTTTCCTGGCGTAATCCGGGTTCTGTTTACGCGAAAAGCTAATCGATTTTCCCCGCTTTGTCTCCCCAGAGAGATAGGCGGGGTATCTGATGATTAGCCATGGATAATAAATAATTAACTCCCGGAAATTATAATATGTTTATATGTCCGGTTTGTGGATATAAATATTTGCAAAATATTCCGAGAAATTGTGAGGTTTGTAACTGGAATTTAGAGTTAACAGAAATTCATCCCGAACAACTAGATTGGGCGATAGAAACATGGAAAAACCTAGGTGATTTGCAGGGAAAACGCAAGAGAAAGCGGGTAACGGTAGCGGATTTGTTACCCAAAATAAATGCCATTGAGTCGGAACTGACAGCGGCGAAAATTGAGCGAGAAAATCTGAGGAATCAACTAGATTGGATCTTGTATTATATCGAAACCATTAATCCTGAACAGGTGACAGAAACCCTGTCAAAAATGCGGATATGGTTAGAAGATAATCACGCGGAAAATCCCCCCCTGTCTGAGGTGGGTATGGACTATACAGGATTAATGGAATTATTGGCGGCGGAAGATTGGAAAACGGCTGATGAGTATACTTGGCAGATTATCTTATATCTGACGGGAAGGGAACAAATGGGATGGTTAAATGTGGAAGATATTGATAATTTTCCGCTGACGGATTTAGGGACAATTGATTATTTGTGGGATTATTATAGTAGTGGATTGTTTGGGTTAACGATTCAACAGCAAATCTGGGAGAGTGTAGAGTCGGATTATACTAAATTTTGCGATCGCATTGGATGGCGAGAGGGTAGTTGGAAATATTATGATGAACTAATCTTTAACCTAAACGCCCCCAAGGGACATTTACCAGTAATTCCTTGGCGGCGGCGGTCCTGCTACGGCGTAGGAATAGCCACCGCCTCCGAGATTTTATCGTCATTTATCGAGAGACTCTTAGCAGCCACCACTGACGGGAGGAATTAAAACCACCTCATCTCCGTCTTTTAGGTAGGTGTCTGGATTGACAAACTCCAGGTTAACCCCAAACCGGGTTAAATCCCGCCATTGTTGCAATTGGGGATATTCGCTAATCGCTACATCAAGGATATGAGATACAGGGGTTTGGGGTGGTAGTTGCAAGACCAACTCAGGGACTCCATAGGCTTCCTGAAAAGCCGCGAATAGTTTAACCGTCACTGTAACCGAGGGATGGGACATCAAATCTTCAATCATGAAAAACCCGTCAACACCAAGCTATCAGACGTTTACAGCCTTATTGATAAGCCGAGATTAGCATATTGGTGGCAAATTTCTGAAGCAGATGATAATTGATTTACACATCATAGACTATAATCTATAGCAAATCTAAAGAGAAGATAAAATCTCCCTTTGAGTGGAGAACGGATTTTAGCAATTTATCCCAATCTTTCAGTTATGACTGAATTTTTCCTGCAAAACATTTGGTGGATTCCCTGCTATCCCTTTTTGGGGGCGCTACTATCAATTCCCTGGTCTCCGGGAATTATCCGCAAAACCGGACCGAGACCCGCAGGATATATAAATATCCTGATGACCCTGATGGCTTTTGTACATGGCTTAATCGCTTTGAGCGGAATGTGGGGTCAACCTGGCTATGAGATGGTGATTCCGTGGCTACAGGTGGCGGATCTGGATTTTTCGATTCCCTTAGAAATCTCAGTGACAACCATTGGCGCTACTTTGGTAATTACTGGGCTGAATTGCCTAGCCCAAATTTACGCTGTGGGCTATCTGGAGATGGATTGGGGTTGGGCGAGGTTTTACTCGCTGATGGCATTATTTGAAGCTGGACTCGCCGCCCTGGTGTTGTGCAATTCCCTGTTTTTCAGTTATATCGTCTTGGAAATTCTCACCCTGGGGACTTATTTATTGGTGGGTTTCTGGTTTAATCAGTCCCTGGTGGTAACTGGGGCGCGAGATGCTTTTCTGACTAAACGGGTGGGGGATTTATTCCTATTGATGGGGGTAGTTTCCCTGTATCCCCTGGCGGGAAGTTGGAATTTTTCGGAATTAGCAACATGGGCGGAAACTGCAACGGTTAACCCCACTGTTGCGACTCTGTTAGGGTTGGCTTTGTTGGCGGGTCCGTTGGGTAAGTGCGCTCAGTTTCCTCTGCATTTATGGCTTGATGAGGCTATGGAAGGCCCCCTTCCTAGTACCATCCTACGGAATGCGGTAGTTGTCTGTTGCGGCGCTTGGGTATTAATTAAGGTGTTTCCGGTGATTTCCCTGTCTCCGGTGGCGGTGTCTGTAGCAGTGTTTATCGGTTTAGCTACGGCTGTGGGTGCCAGCGCGATCGCTATTGCTCAAATTGATGTCAAACGGGCGGTTTCCTATTCGGTTAGCTCATACATGGGGATAACTTTTATTGCTGTCGCAACCGGACAAACTCAGGCGGCGTTATTACTGCTGTTGACTTACTCCATGGCGATGGCATTATTAGTGATGACCAGCGGCGGAATTATCCTCAATAATATTACCCAAGATTTAACTCAATATGGGGGGCTGTGGTCGCGCCGCCCGATTTCGGGTATTTGTTTTATTGTGGGGATTATGGCTTTGGTCGCTGTGCCGCCATTTGGTGGCTTTTGGACGATGTTGGAGTTGACACAAAATCTGTGGATCAGTCAACCGGCGATCGCCATTACTTTATTGGTAATCAACGCTTTAACTGCTTTTAGTCTCACCCGTGAGTTTGGCTCGATTTTTGCGGGACCCCCTAAACAGATGACTATTAGATCACCAGAGGGACTCTGGGCTTTAGTGCTACCGATGACCGTTTTAATGGGTTTTTGTCTACATATTCCCCTGTTGTTGAAGGCTTGGGGAGTCCTACCCAGTTGGGAGGGTATTAACCTCACTGTAGCCACATTGCTGATAGCTTCTAGTGCGATCGGTGGTGGACTAGCTACCTGGATTTATGTATTTAACGGCATTGAGAAACCCGTTAAATTATGGTCTAAATCAGTTCAGGACTTTTTCGCTTACGATTTCTACACCGCTAAACTGTATCGATTAACCATCATTTCCGCCGTCGCCTTCATCTCCAAAATTATTGATTGGATAGATAGATTTATTGTCGATGGCTTCGTGAATTTAGTCGGTCTAGCCACAGTTTTTAGTGGACAAAGCCTCAAATATAACGTTTCGGGACAAACTCAATTTTATGCCCTCACTATTGTAATCGGCATTACTCTCCTGTTAAGTTTGTTATCCCTTGGTTTGTTCTAAGTCCCTCACAGATGGTCAATCATGCTTAGTTTGTTAATTGCAATTCCCCTAGTTGGTAGCCTCTTAATCGGCTTGCTCCCCCCTTCCTTTACCCCCCACCGGATTCGGTCGATCGCCTTGGCTGTTATGGCATTAACGGGGCTGTGGACGCTGAAATTAACCTTAGATTTCGACCTAGATAATCCTGGTTTTCAGTGGGAAGAATATCTCTCCTGGATTCCCCAATTAGGGTTATCCTATAGTTTGGGAATGGATGGCTTATCTTTACCTCTGGTAGGGTTAAGCGCCATTTTAACCCCTATGGCGATCGCCAGTAGTCGCCCCGACATGAATCGCCCCCGTCTTTACTACTCCATGATTTTGTTAGTAAATGCGGCGATCGCTGGTGCTTTTCTCTCCCAAAATCTCCTGCTGTTTGTGCTGTTTTATGAATTGGAACTCATCCCCATTTATCTATTAATTAGCATTTGGGGCGGCGAAAAACGCAGCTATGCAGCGATGAAGTTCCTAATTTATACCGCCGTATCAGGAATTTTGATTTTGGCAGCTTTCCTGGGTATGGCTTGGTTAAGTGGGTCAGGAAGTTTTGATTTTGGTGCCATTCAAACTCAGAATTTATCAGCAATTAGCCAACTGGTATTGATGGTAATTCTACTAATTGGATTTGGTATTAAAATTCCTCTAGTTCCCTTCCATACCTGGCTACCTGATGCTTATGTAGAATCTTCCGCCCCCGTCACCATTTTACTAGGAGGTTTATTAGCAAAACTGGGAACCTATGGGTTAATTAGATTTGGCTTACAACTCTTCCCAGAAACCTGGCAAATTATCGCCCCCGAATTATCCATTATCGCCGTCTTTAGCGTCATGTATGGGGCTTTAACCGCCATTTCCCAACAAGATATCAAGCGCATGGTTGCCTATAGTTCCATCGGTCACATGGGTTATATTATCGTCGCTATGGCGGCGGGAACCGAAGTTAGTCTGATTGGCGCTATTTCCCAAATGGTCGCCCATGGGTTGATTTTAGCTATTCTATTCCACTTGGTGGGAATAGTTGAAGTCAAAGTGGGAACTAGGGATTTAAAACTCTTAAATGGCTTAATGAACCCCATTCGTGGTTTACCCCTCACCAGCGCCTTATTAATTATGGCAGGAATGGCGAGTGCGGGTATTCCTGGCTTAGTGGGATTTGTGGCAGAATTTCTGGTTTTTCAAGGTACTTTTACCGTCTTCCCCATTCAGAGTTTACTCTGTATTATTGCCTCTGGTTTAACCGCTGTTTATTTTGTGATTTTGCTCAACCGCACTTGTTTTGGTAAGCTAGACAATGAGTTAGCCTATTATCCAAAAGTTGCCTTTTCTGAACAAGCACCAGCTTTGATTTTAGCCCTGTTAATTCTGTTCCTAGGTGTGCAACCTAGTTGGTTATTACGCTGGTGTGAACCCACAGCTAAACAAATGGCAATGGAGTTGAGTATTCATCCCGTGCAACAGGTAGCCATTCAACCGGAAAATCCCTCTGGTTTATGATTCTTTATCCCGCCGTTTAGTTAATTAATGTTGATTATGACAACCAGTTTCATGCAATCAGAAAAAATCCCCACTAAATTACCTCCTTCTCAACATGAGTTTGCTGAGATTATTCATCGCTTAGAGGCGGGAGGTGCTATGCTACCGGATACCCCCGAAAATTTGATGCAAATTATCGGCATTTATAAGGCTTATGCGGTGCCCATGGATTTCTATTGGCGCGATTTGTTATATATTGCTGAACGGGTGTTTTTAAATCCGTTGCCGTTTTTTAAATACTTTTTACCCCAGGAATATTTAGACCTGCATAACCATTATGCGGGGGATGATGCGGATTTAAGGATTTGGCGCGGAGAAGCGATCGCCCACCCGGAATTATTGGCATTTATACAGAAAGGGGAAACCCGAAAAATGCCCAAACTTCTGCATCATTTATGGCACGATCGCGTTAATATGGAATTTGCCGAAGCCTGTATGCAAGCCATGTTTTGGCATCGAGAAATGGGCGGCAGATTTGACAGTTATTTAGACACAGACGAATATAAAGCCAATGCTGACCGGGCTATCCGCGCCTATTTCCGCAAAAACCCAGTTATGTTGGGTTTATATCAACTGTTCCCGGATATGTTCTTAGAACAGGTCAGGCAACTTTCCTATTATAGCAATTTAGGGCTATTTTGGGAAGTCATGGCTCCCGTATTTTTTGAAATGAGCGATCGCTATGATGAGGGGACAATGACCACCGTACCAGAGGCGATGAATTTCCTAGTTAATGGCATTTTTGCGATCGCGGGTCGCCCTATTTATCATCATGTTTATATTGATGGCGAATGTTATGAAATCGTCCCCAAATCCAAAGGTTTTATGTGGCTCTATGAAGCCGCTTTACCCTATGTAGAAGCCGTTTTTTATCGCACCGCACCTTTCCGGGGTACTAAGTCCTACAACGCCCAAGCCCAACAGGTTCCTGATGACCAAAAGGATTTTCATTATGGTATTCTTTACGCCGATATTTTCCCAGTGGGTACCGCTGGAATACCACCAACTTTATTAATGCAGGATATGTATCACTTCTTACCTCCCTACTTAGTGGATTATTACCAGAAATATTGCCGAGGTGAGGATGATATGTTGATTCAGTTGGCTAACACTTTTCAGCGTTCCATGTATTGCGTCACATCAGCCGTTATTCAGGCTTTAAGGACGGCTTTACTATATCCCCTTGATGACCCCAACCCCCGCCACCTAGAAGCCAACAGAGCCTTTTTTGAGGCGCAAATGGATCGATTTAAACGCCCCGAAGCACGGTTAAGGAATATTCAAACTCCCAATTACCGTTAAGCTAAATTCCCCGTAGGGTGCGTCATAGCCCAGGCTATATAAATCTCAACCCGATAATTTGGGGATGACGCACCACCGAAGCCGTAGGGTTTAATTACCCAGAAAAGTTAATGGCATTAGGTTTGATGAAGTAATAATACCGCACATTCAGCCAACCTAGCGACTTGTTCTGCGACCGAACCCATTAACACCCGTTTAACGCCAGTATAGCCGTGAGTAGGCATAACAATTAACTCTATATTTTGAGCTTTAGCATAATCGACAATTTCATGGCTAGGTGTACCAATTAAAACGGTGACTGTTGCGCCATCAAATCCTCTTTTGATCAACTCAGCTTTCAAAGCCTCTTCCGCGTGTTTTTGGCGAGACTCAGGACTAACTGATTCCCACATGGAGCCAGGTTCTGCGGGATGTAATTTATGCAAAATATGGATAATATGGAGTTGCGATATATGGGGGACAAACTCCCGCGCTGGGGATAAAGCAGCAAAAGAAAGTTCCGAGAAATCGATAGGGACTAATACGGCATTTTTATTAAACCAACTCATCAGCGACTATCCTTTTGTGTTTTTCTACGACGAATTTCATCACCTACTGTAGCATTTAATTGTGCCCCCATAAGCACTACTAAGGAACTAATGTTTAACCATAACAGGAGAACAATAAAAGTGCCGATCGCCCCATAGATAAGATTATAATACTCAGACTGGTAAACATACCAGCGAAATAAATTAGAGATTAAAGCCCAAAAAATCGCGGCTAGAATTGAGCCAGGAATTAGGGGAGTTTTAGGCTTTCTGTAACTAGGACCATAACGATAGATAAAAGCAAAGTTAGTGGAGACAATGCCGAGGGTAATTGGCCATTGTAGACGATTCCAAGTATCCAATAATGTTGATTGAAGCAAACAATCTTGGACAGGTTCTTGAGCCAAACACATATCAATTTTATCTAGGGGACAATTACCAACTGTTTCTAAGATGCAACTTTTGCGGGCGATAATTTCCACCAAAAAATCACTAATAAACACGGCTCCTAACGCCATAATTAATAGTAATAATGTCCCCAAAGTTAAGGCGATCGCAATTAATTTAGACTTCCAAAAAGGTCTGATTTTTTCTTGGGGTACTTGATGAATCCTATTTAAGGCTTCCATAGCGGAACTAATCACCCCAGAAAACAGCCAAATAGAAATAATAAAACTAAAGGAGAATAATCTAGGGCTAAGACTTCTGCCAGATTGACTCATAGTTGCCCCAATCAATTTTTGGACTTGTTCTGGTACTACTTCCCCTAACAAATTCGCCATTTCCAATAGGGTAGATTGTAGAGATTCATTGGAACCAATAGCGGCTAACAGAGCTAAAAGCGCGGGAACCAGTGCTAGGGTAGAGTGATAAGCCATTTCGGCAGACAAACCGTATAACCGTTGTTGAACAGTACGAACTCCTAAACTATGAAAAGTTTGCCAATTGAGGTAGGTAAAGAATAGAACAAAATCCACCACGCGCTTTTTGATTTGACGACCTAGCCACCATAGGCATTTGAATAATATAATGAGCAGATCGGCGGTTTTGGCAGCTACCAACTCGAACCCCAGACACCATACTTTACGGTTGAGTATCCATAGGGTTTTCAATCCATCTAGCAGGGTTAACAGCAGCTTCCATAGCAGGTGTAGGAGTGTTAATAACAGGTTAACTAGGATTTCAGCAGCATAGTCTATGATCTGGTTAAGGCTTGGCAGCTTTAACCGACAGTGCAATATTGCCCTATTTAGGTGATATAAAAATTGACAGGGCAATGCGAGTAGCATTTTGCGGGTTGGGGAAGATTTAATCAGGGCTACCTTATAGTATGACTTGTCGTGGGGGGTTTAACACAGAAATAGGGTGTTACTGATGGTTTAAATTTCCCCTGGGGTTGAATGTTTCCGGTTGCTTATGGATTTGTAGGTTGAGTTATGAGTCAGGATATTAGACAATGGTTGGATGAAATTAAGCGATTGCAAGAGCAGTTAGGACAACTGCGATCCGATCGCGATCAGGCTTTAGCTAGTGCCGACCAGTGGCGAGAGCATTATAATACGGAAGCCCAGCAGCGCCGAGAAGAGGTGCGCCGCCATCAAGATGCGATCGCTCAACTGCGCGGAGATCTTGAACAACTACAGAATAAATTTGGTATTGCTAAAAATGAGATTCTGACGCGAGTACAAACCCAGCGGGAGGTTGAGGGTTTACAAACTGTGGAGGAGTTGCAAAATAAGATTATCCAGATTACCCTAGAACGCGATCGCGCTAGGGAACAGGTCCACCAAATGACGGCAGCCCTAGAGAAGGAGAAAGCCGATCACCTAGAAACCCGCACCAGTCTAACTACGGCTTTAGGGGATACCATGGACTTGCTCACTAAGGCTCAGAATACGGCTAAGTTAAATAGTTAACTGGACGCTACAGGAGGGGGTTGGACTGAAATTGAGCAACCCCCTCCCACGGGCTAAAATCCCATAGCTTTAGCTACTGCGTCTAAATTAGCAGCAATACCCTCTTTAGTGGGGTTATTACTGTGGTTAATGGCTACATCGGGATCTTTTAAGCCATTACCTGTTAACACACAAACTACGGTGGCTCCCGCTGGTACTTGGTCTTTGACTTTCAGGAGTCCGGCTACGGAGGAGGCGCTGGCGGGTTCACAGAAAATGCCTTCTTGGGAGGCTAATAGGCGATAGGCGTTGAGGATTTCCTCATCAGTAACGGCACTAAAACTGCCTTGGCTGGCTGATTGGGCTGCTATAGCCATATCCCAACTGGCTGGGTTGCCGATACGAATGGCGGTGGCGATGGTTTCGGGATGGGGCACTGGTTGGCCATTAACTATGGGGGCGGCTCCGGCTGCTTGAAATCCCATCATCCTGGGGAGGCGATCGCATTTTCCTTCTGAATGATACTGACAAAATCCCATCCAGTAGGCGGTGATATTTCCGGCATTTCCCACCGGGATACACAACCAATCAGGGGCATCACCCAAAGCATCTACCACTTCAAAGGCGGCGGTTTTCTGTCCTTCTAAGCGATAGGGGTTGACTGAGTTAACTAGGGTAACAGGATATTGACGGGAAACCTCCCGCACAATGGTTAGGGCTTCGTCAAAGTTTCCTTCGATAGCTAAGACTTCCGCACCGTAGAGGAGCGCTTGGGCTAGTTTCCCCAGGGCTACATAACCGTATGGAATCACGACAAATGCTTTTAATCCAGCTCGACGGGCATAGGCGGCGGCTGATGCTGAGGTGTTACCTGTGCTGGCACAAATGACGGCTTTGGCTCCCTCTTCTTTGGCTTTGGATATGGCCATGGTCATCCCCCGGTCTTTGAATGACCCGGTGGGGTTCAATCCGTCATATTTCACATATACCTGCACCTGTTTTCCGATTTCGGCGGCAATGGTGGGGACTGGAATTAGGGGGGTATTACCTTCTTGCAGGGTGACAACGGGGGTGGCTGAGGTAACAGGTAGATAATCCCGGTATGCTTCAATCAGACCGGGCCAAATATTGAGTTTTCTTTCAGTTGCGGGCAAAGTCAGGGTCATTTCAATGTTACAGTTTGTGGTTTTGGGCTCAATTTACTTGACTTTTCAAGGTTGCCGTGGTATATAACTTGGGGCTCATAGATTAATCAGCCCTTGAGTCCTACTCAGGTGAAAACGGTTTCGCGCCTGTCACCCTTAACTCAGTTTACCCCTTATGTCAACATCAAGTCACTTTGATTTGGGGATGATGATGTTTTTTTCCAAACCAGTTTAACATGGGGTTAAAATATAGTTAAGATTTGTTGATGTGCAAGTTCAGTTTAGACCACAAAATTAATTACTGATGCCAACTCCTTCATCGACTTTACCCCGTCCACAAAATCTGTCATCCTTGCCGTTGTCTTCAGCCTCCGGTAAAATGGATAAGATGCCATCTATATATAGTGTTGATCAGCAAGTGAAGTTTTTGCATCTTCAAGCTGAGGTGGACACTCTACTGTTAGAATTACAAACTCTAAAGCAAATGCGATCGCTTAGTCCCACAGCGCCGAAAAATTAGGCCCAATCCCGCCAGGCGGCCAATTGTCAAAAATCAGAAATTAGCGATCCCGATCGCAGATGGTGTGCTATAAATGATCAGACTAAACTTAACAGTCTGAGGGGTTGATTCAACTATTTGGAATCAGCTAATCTTGGTTGGGAGTTTCTCTCAATCTCACTGCCGGGTAACTCATCAAAAAAAGACCGCTTAGGCTGGTTGATTGACTGAAATACCGAAGCTGTGGGCTGAGAAAGTTGTCAGCTACCTGGGCAGTTAAAAAAAAGCACATTCATTCAGAAGCCAGGCACCAGTAATGGTGGCTTGGTTTTCCCTTAAAATTCATCTATGACCCTATCAATTGTAAAGTCTGAAGATTCATCGTCACCCCCCTCCGCAGTTCCCTCTGATTTGCGTTTGAGGGATATTATAAACACCCTCCCTAGTGATGTGTTTGTCCAAGACCGATACAAAGCTTGGATGACAGTAATCATTAATGTTTTAATGGTGGGTTTAGGGTGGCTAGGAATAGCGATCGCTCCCTGGTTTCTCCTCCCCGTGTTATGGGTATTTACAGGAACCGCCCTCACCGGATTTTTTGTCATCGGACATGACTGCGGACACCGTTCATTTTCTCGGAATGTCTGGGTAAATGATTGGGTAGGTCATATCATGTTTCTGCCGATTATATATCCCTTTCACAGTTGGCGTATTGGTCACAACCAACACCATAAATACACTAACAGAATGGGGTTAGATAATGCTTGGCAACCCTGGCGCAAAGAAGAATACCAAAACGCTGGTAAATTAATGCAGGTCACTTATGACCTTTTCCGAGGTCGCGCTTGGTGGATTGGTTCCATTCTACACTGGGCCAGCCTTCACTTTGATTGGACGAAATTTGAAGGTAAGCAGCGCCAACAGGTCAAGTTTTCCTCTCTGTTGGTGATCGGCGCGGCGGCGATCGCATTTCCGACTATGATTTTAACCATCGGAGTTTGGGGATTTGTCAAGTTTTGGTTGCTTCCTTGGTTAGTCTTCCATTTCTGGATGAGTACCTTTACCCTGCTTCATCACACCATCACCGACATTCCCTTTAGAGAACCCGAAAAATGGCACGAAGCCGAATCTCAACTATCAGGGACTGTTCACTGCAATTATCCCCGCTGGGTTGAGTTTCTCTGTCACGATATCAACGTTCATGTTCCCCACCACGTCACCACCGCAATTCCCTGGTATAACCTCCGGAAAGCATACGCCAGCTTACAGGAAAATTGGGGTGAATATCTATATCCTGAGTCTGATTTTTCCTGGGGTTTAATGAAGGAAGTTGTTGACCACTGCCATTTGTATGATGAGAATAACAACTATCAGTCAATCCCGGACTACAAAAAGAGTTTAGCTGTAGCCGAAAAATAGCATAGGCTTAAATCTCTGTATCAGCCAATTAGTGGCTTAACCTCGGTCGGTTGTGGAATTTCCCAGCCGACCTTAATTTTGGGTAATTGATTGGGTGAGTCAGACTTGACAGAAATATCAAATGATGTTATGTCTAAGGCAGGTTTAATTATACTCATCACAGCTAAAGACATTAACTTATGTCAAGCCCCACCGTAAGCCGGAACTGGAAACCGATAATCAAAGAATTTGCCGCCGTTGTAGGTAAGCGGGGGGTGGTTCAGCGACGGGAAGAATTGCTCGTTTATGAATGTGATGGACTAACCAGTTATCGCCAACGTCCGGCTTTGGTGGTTCTTCCTCGCACCACAGAAGAAGTCGCAGCAGCCGTGAAAATATGCGATCGCCATAATATACCCTGGGTAGCGAGAGGGGCGGGAACCGGACTATCAGGAGGTGCATTACCCGTCACTGATTGCGTGATGATTGTCACCGCCCTAATGCGCCAAATTCTGAAAGTAGACCTCGAAAATCAGCAGGTCGTCGTACAACCAGGGGTGATTAATAACTGGGTAACTCAAACCGTCAGCGGTTCAGGATTTTACTACGCCCCCGACCCCTCCAGCCAGATTATCTGTTCCATTGGCGGTAATGTAGCCGAAAATTCCGGTGGTGTTCACTGTTTGAAATATGGAGTCACCACTAACCACGTCCTGGGCTTAAAAATCGTTACCCCAGACGGGTCTATCGTCGATTTAGGCGGTTCAATTCCGGAAATGCCAGGATATGACCTGACGGGTTTATTTGTGGGGTCAGAAGGGACTCTAGGCGTGGCTACGGAAATCACCCTCAGAATTCTGAAAGCCCCCGAATCGATTTGTGTTCTGTTGGCAGATTTTGCTACCATTGAAGAAGCCGGACAATCGGTATCTGATATTATCGGGGCGGGGATTATTCCCGGTGGTATGGAAATTATGGATAATCTCAGTATTAATGCGGTGGAAGATGTCGTTAATACCGGATTATATCCCCGAGATGCCGGGGCGATTTTATTGGTGGAATTAGATGGTTTACAGGTGGAGGTAGACCGCAATAAACAGCGGGTGGCAGATATTTGTAAACAAAATGGGGCGCGGAATATTACTACCGCCAATGAACCGGAAAAACGCTTGAAAATGTGGAAGGGTCGGAAGGCGGCATTTGCGGCGGCGGGTCATGTTAGCCCGGATTATTATGTACAAGATGGGGTGATTCCTCGGACTCAGATGGCTTATGTATTGAAAGAAATTGCGGCTTTAAGCGAAAAGTATGGCTATCGCATCGCTAATGTGTTTCATGCGGGAGATGGGAATTTACATCCTTTGATTCTCTATGATAATTCTGTGGCAGGTGCCTTAGAGACGGTGGAAGAAATTGGCGGCGAAATTTTGAAAATTTGTGTTGATGTGGGTGGGAGTTTGTCCGGGGAACATGGTATCGGGGAAGATAAAAAGTGTTATATGAATAAGATGTTTAATGAAGAGGATTTGGAAACTATGCAATGGGTGCGATCGGTTTTTAATGCTAAGGGTTTGGCTAATCCTGGTAAAATGTTCCCTACACCTCGCACCTGTGGAGAATCCGCTAAAGTTCAGAATGTTAAGAAGTTTGAAGGTGCTGAGGTATTTTGATGAGGTTGTGCGATCGCCTGACCTAACCTAGGATAAAATCAGAAGTGCGAGACGTTCAGGCATGAAATAAGGTTGAAATACCTGAAATAACCGCCTGGTGGGGACTTCAACCCCTTGGTTGAATACAAAGGAGCGCACTCCTGACCATCCTCATAACTGTTTATATGTCCCAGCGATTAGTATCACACGATACAAATCAAGGCAGGGAACCCAAGGTCAAAGCAGAATTAACTTATACAAATTACTTATAGTAAGTCCAGAAATGGATAAGTAAAAGTTAAAGAAGCTAGGGTAACGGCGATAGCCACCCCCAGTTTTGGGAATCATAACCCCAGGATTGAAGCGGGGAACGGAAGGCTCCGAGGTGTAACCCAACACCAGAATTGAGACCACTGCCAACCATCCATGATTAGGGAAACCGAATGTCCGGCTTGAACCATCGTCATTATTAAGTAGCGAAATAGGTTGACACGCTGCGCTCAAAAGAGCAAGGGGAAAAGTAGGATAATTTTTGCAATACCTACACAGACCTTTAAAAGTACCCCGGTGGAAAGGACAAATCTAAAGATGGAATGCCCATATAAACGGAACGTTTTAAGTCCTCCTGGACTCTGATTATCTGGTCGAGATATCAGTAGGGATAAGTGTAACCGCAAGTCCTAGAGGATGTGAGATGTAACCAAAAGCCAACGCCCAACTGTAATGGTAGGGATATGCTAACAGGTTACGGTTTGATTGTAAGGATAGAGTCTAATAGGTGTATAAATGGCGATAGCGAGTTTAAAGAGAGGATTTGGGAAACCCAGACCAATCAAGACTACGAACAACGCATGGAAAGCAATCCCGTGGGCGAAAGTCCATCGGAGAGTTTTCAAGCTCCAAAAGAGTATATTCCAAGCAGCTAAATCGGGACAAGATGCAAAGGTAAGAAGGTTGCAACGTCTATTGGTGAAATCGTACTATGCCCGGCTCTTAGCAGTGCGGCGAGTGACCCAAGACAATCAAGGAAAGAAAACAGCCGGAGTGGATGGAATTATCGCAATTTCTCCTAAGCAAAGGTTTGAACTGACTGAGAGAATCAAAGGAAATCTCAAAGCAAAAGCACTTAGAAGAGTGTGGATACCAAAACCCGGCAGGGATGAAAAACGCCCGTTGGGAATTCCCACAATCCAAGATAGAGCAAGGCAAGCCTTGGTCAAGTCGGCTCTCGAACCTGAATGGGAATCGAGATTTGAAGGCACTAGCTATGGGTTCCGACCCGGACGGTCAGCTCAGGACGCAATTGGTAGAATTTACACTGCCACAAATCAAGGACAATACTATGTTCTCGACGCTGATATAGCAAAATGCTTTGACCGAATAAACCATGATTACCTACTGTCCAAAATTCATTGTCCAAGTATCCTGAAAAGAGACCTAAAACAATGGCTCAAAGCGGGTGTATTAGACAACGGTGTATTTGAGGATACAGAAGCAGGGACACCTCAAGGAGGGGTAATAAGTCCACTCCTAGCTAACATCGCACTGTTGGGTATGGCTAGGTTAATTGAAACAATGTATCCTAAAGTAAAAGGGGTTAAAGTTAAGGCTACCCTAATAAGATACGCCGATGATTTTGTAGTGATATCTCCATCACTAGAGATTATTGAACAGTGCAGGACTGCTATTTCTGAATGGCTAAAACCTGTAGGACTAGAAATAAAACCTGAAAAGACCCGAATATGTCACACACTTAAGCCTATTGAGTATAATGGCAAGATTGAGGAACCTGGGTTCGATTTTCTAGGATTCAATATCAGGCAATATCCCGTAGGAAAGTATAAATCCGGGAAAACAGGTGGGGCAGCAAGCCGATTAATCGGACATAAAACCCTCATAAAACCCAGCCAAAAAGCAGTTGCCCACACAGAAGCAATAAAAGGTGTAATCAAACAATATAGAACAGCACCTCAGTCAGCCCTGATAAGTAGACTAAACCCAATTGTTCAGGGATGGTCAAACTATTATTCAGCGGTAGTCTCAGTTGAGACCTTCAATAAGCTAGATGCAATAATCTGGCATATGTTACGGGCATGGACAGTATCAAGATGCGAAAAGGCAAGTTATGAAAAACTGAGTAATTACTTTAGACCCGGAACGGTCAAGCTCAGTAATGGGAAAGAAAGACAGGAAACTTGGTTATTCCAAACCAAGGATGGTCATCAGTTGTGGAAACATAGCTACACGCCGATTGTCAGACATACCCTAATACGCCCTGACGCAACACCATACGACGGAAATTGGACTTACTGGGCAACCAGGAAAGGACAAGCAATCGATACACCAAATAGGGTAGCAAAACTACTCAAGAAGCAAAAAGGTAGATGTAACTGGTGTGGGCAATTCTTTACCCCGTCAGACTTAATTGAAGTAGACCATATTGTACCCAGAAGCCAAGGCGGAAAGGATGAATACAAGAATCTCCAATTATTACATCGCCATTGCCACGATGATAAAACAGCTCTTGATGAAGAGATGATGCTGTACTCTTAACAAGGAGACGGTCAAACTAGGAGCCGTATGAGGTGAAAGTCTCAAGTACGGTTCTGAATGGGAGGGGATGGAGGTGACTCCATTCTCGACCCCTAATTGGAGTACGTCAAAGATAGGTCAGAGTCAGGTGGCTACGTTTATAGCTAAAAAAGCTAGGCTATCTGAAGCGTTGGAAAGATTGGAAAAGGTTCACATTTCCTGCGAGGATGCTATTAAGTGTATTGAAAGGTGGGATTCACCTAATACACTATTCTATTGTGACCCGCCTTATCCCGGTAGTACACAAGGTCACTATAGCGGCTACACGATTAAAGATTGGACAAAATTATGTCATACATTAGATTGCATAACAGGCAATTACATTGTATCGAATTATCATCAGATGATTGAACCTCAATCATTTACACAAAAAATAGAAATAAATGCAGTCATGTCAGCTAGTTACAAGAAAGACGTAAAAAAGAAACGAACTGAAGTATTATGGGTTAAAAGTAACTTAGACGGTTTTAATCAACTTCCTGAGTTAATTAACTCAGAGGCCTATAATTGCCTACTTAATACATGGAGTCACACTAACAGATAACACCTACCCCAATCACTTAAATGGCCCCCTATGGTTTCTAACTGTAGGGGGTGCTTGCATATTTTTTGCCAGTAGGCCTACTGCAACAGGCCTACTAAAAATTTATACTTGCATATTTTTTGCCAGTAGGCCTACTGCAACAGGCCTACTAAAAATTTATATGAATGCTTACCCCCCTAGTTTACCCACAATAGACGGGTTAAGGTTTTGGCTTAGGGTGTTTATTAGGGGTAATCATCCCRKGCGGAACYCAGTACCCCTATAAATTGGAGACTTGTCTAGCGGTATGTAGGTATCGGTTTCGATGGGGAATCAATTCTCTAGGATTATGTAGGTATCAGCGAGAGATGACGAAACAAGTCACCAGTTGAAAAGTTGTTTAGGGGTATCGGGTTGGTTCCGGTAGGAGATAGTTTAGATAATGCGATCGCATTTTGTTGGTAGCGAGTAGGCTCCTCAATATTTCACCAATAATCTGACTCCCATAGATAACCGGATAGGCAGCCTGATATCGTTGTACATTGATAACCTAGTGGGTTCCCCCTACGGCTACCTACAGCTATCATGTTGACTTTGAGCCATAGATAAATCCCACTGCGATCGCACTCATTACCGTCCTATTATTAGCACTGGTAGCTTTAGGCAATACCCTGCAAAATTGAACCCATACCCTCCCCCTAACCGGAACAGACATATTAGGGGAACTGACCGTTGCGATAGCAGTCAACAGTGACGCTAGGAACCGCTAGGCTTGCTGTTGACGGGTATCGCTAGGGAAGTACCCTATTGGTTGTCTGGTTAGGGGGAGATATAGGTATTTGACAGTTCCCCTAGGTTATGCTAGTTGACTGAGTAATCAACCTATTGACAGAATTATTTTCCTATGCTAGGACTAGGTTATGAGTAACATTTGAGTAATTCAATAGGATATAGGGGTTGAGTAATAACCCGCTATCGCTGTCAGGATAAGGGTTTATAGTTAACGCTACCCGACGCTGGAGATGCTGCAACCCTACCAGGGGCGCGTGTATGACCCTTGCTGCGGTTCGGGGGGAATGTTTGTGCAGTCGGAAAAGTTTGTGGAAGACCACGCCGGGCGGAGGGGCGATATTGCCATCTATGGGCAGGAGAGCAACTACACCACCTGGCGGCTGTGCAAGATGAACCTGGCGGTGCGGGGGATTGATTCCGATATTCGCTGGAATTCCGAGGGGGTCGTTTCACAAAAACGAACTGCCCGATTTGCGGGCTGACTTCATTCTGGCGAATCCGCCCTTTAATATTTCCGATTGGGGCGGGGACAGGCTGCGGGAAGATGTCCGCTGGCGGTTTGGCATTCCGCCTACCGGCAATGCTAACTATGCCTGGTTGCAGCATATCTGGCACCAT
>NZ_PKGG01000679.1:0-224 GCF_046480465.1 Arthrospira sp. PCC 8006 | reverse complement strand
AACATGTTGTAAGCAGTGCTGATGAGGAAATTGTCCTACAAATAAATAAAGGTGAATTTGGAGATAAGAGATCCAAACAAGCTGATCTTAATGAGTATTTAGCCCCTAATGCCTATACGGATAATAGCGATGAATTGATAATTGAAAAGACCAGGGAGGYAATAGGGAATGAAAAAGATGATTGGAAAAAAGCCGTTTTGATTACAGAATGGGTAAGGGAAAAC